>NZ_JBHTSA010000008.1:0-72960 GCF_042795405.1 Streptomyces sp. NPDC056480
CCCGGAACCAGCTGGTTCCGGGGCCGCCCCTTGTGCTCAGGCGCTGAGCCTTACGCGTCCTTGGACAGGTTCGGGCCCGTGCCGCCCGTCGCCTCGATCGGCGGGGCGTCCGGCAGAGCCGTCTTCTCCTCGCCGCGGAAGGTGAAGGTGCGCTCGTCGCCCTCGCCCTCCGTGTCCACGACCACGATGTGACCGGGGCGCAGCTCGCCGAAGAGGATCTTCTCCGAGAGCGAGTCCTCGATCTCGCGCTGGATCGTCCGGCGCAGCGGCCGGGCGCCCATCACGGGGTCGTAGCCCTTCTTGGCGAGCAGCTCCTTCGCGGACTGGGAGAGCTCGATGCCCATGTCCCGGTCCTTGAGGCGCTCGTCGACGCGGCCGATCATCAGGTCGACGATCTGGAGGATGTCCTCCTGCGTCAGCTGCGGGAAGACGATGATGTCGTCCACACGGTTGAGGAACTCCGGGCGGAAGTGCTGCTTCAGCTCGTCGCTGACCTTCGCCTTCATCCGCTCGTAGTTGGACTTCGTGTCGCCCTGGGCGGCGAAGCCCAGGTTGAAGCCCTTCGAGATGTCCCTGGTCCCGAGGTTGGTGGTCATGATGATGACCGTGTTCTTGAAGTCCACGACCCGGCCCTGGGAGTCGGTCAGGCGACCGTCCTCCAGGATCTGGAGAAGGGAATTGAAGATATCGGGGTGGGCCTTCTCGACCTCGTCGAAGAGGACGACGGAGAACGGCTTGCGGCGCACCTTCTCGGTGAGCTGGCCGCCCTCTTCGTAGCCGACGTATCCGGGCGGCGAACCGAAGAGACGGGAAACCGTGTGCTTCTCGCTGAACTCCGACATGTCGAGGGAGATCATCGCGTCCTCGTCGCCGAAGAGGAATTCGGCGAGGGCCTTCGAAAGCTCGGTCTTACCGACGCCGGACGGGCCGGCGAAGATGAACGAGCCACCGGGGCGCTTCGGGTCCTTCAGACCGGCACGCGTACGGCGGATGGCCCGCGAGAGGCCGATGACGGCGTCCTTCTGCCCGATGACGCGCTTGTGGAGCTCGTCCTCCATGCGGAGCAGGCGGCTGGACTCCTCCTCGGTCAGCTTGAAGACCGGGATGCCCGTGGCAGTCGCGAGGACCTCGGCGATCAGATCGCCGTCGACCTCGGCCACGACGTCCATGTCGCCGGCCTTCCACTCCTTCTCGCGCTTGGCCTTCGCGGCGAGGAGCTGCTTCTCCTTGTCACGGAGCGAGGCGGCCTTCTCGAAGTCCTGCGAGTCGATCGCGGACTCCTTGTCGCGGCGGACGCCGGCGATCTTCTCGTCGAACTCGCGGAGGTCCGGCGGCGCGGTCATCCGGCGGATGCGCATCCGGGAGCCGGCCTCGTCGATCAGGTCGATCGCCTTGTCCGGGAGGAAGCGGTCCGAGATGTACCGGTCGGCCAGGGTCGCGGCCTGGACGAGGGCCTCGTCGGTGATGGAGACCCGGTGGTGGGCCTCGTACCGGTCGCGCAGACCCTTGAGGATCTCGATGGTGTGCGGCAGCGACGGCTCGGCGACCTGGATGGGCTGGAAGCGGCGCTCGAGGGCCGCGTCCTTCTCCAGGTACTTCCGGTACTCGTCCAGCGTGGTCGCACCGATGGTCTGGAGCTCACCGCGGGCCAGCATCGGCTTGAGGATGCTGGCGGCGTCGATCGCACCCTCGGCGGCACCCGCACCCACGAGGGTGTGGAGCTCGTCGATGAACAGGATGATGTCGCCGCGGGTGCGGATCTCCTTGAGGACCTTCTTCAGGCGCTCCTCGAAGTCACCGCGGTAGCGGGAGCCGGCGACCAGCGCGCCGAGGTCGAGGGTGTAGAGGTGCTTGTCCTTGAGGGTCTCGGGCACCTCGCCCTTGACGATGGCCTGCGCCAGGCCCTCGACGACGGCGGTCTTGCCGACGCCGGGCTCGCCGATGAGGACCGGGTTGTTCTTGGTGCGGCGGGACAGCACCTGCATGACCCGCTCGATCTCCTTCTCGCGCCCGATGACCGGGTCGAGCTTGGATTCGCGGGCCGCCTGGGTGAGGTTGCGCCCGAACTGGTCGAGGACCAGGGACGTCGAGGGGGTGCCCTCGGCAGGACCGCCGGCCGTGGCGGCTTCCTTGCCCTGGTAGCCGGAGAGCAGCTGGATGACCTGCTGCCGCACCCGGTTGAGGTCGGCGCCCAGCTTCACGAGGACCTGGGCGGCGACGCCCTCGCCCTCGCGGATCAGGCCGAGCAGGATGTGCTCGGTGCCGATGTAGTTGTGGCCGAGCTGGAGGGCCTCACGGAGCGAGAGCTCCAGGACCTTCTTGGCGCGAGGGGTGAAGGGGATGTGCCCGGACGGGGCCTGCTGCCCCTGCCCGATGATCTCCTCCACCTGCTGGCGGACCGCCTCGAGCGAAATCCCGAGGCTCTCCAGGGCCTTAGCGGCGACACCCTCACCCTCGTGGATAAGGCCCAGAAGGATGTGCTCGGTGCCGATGTAGTTGTGGTTGAGCATCCGGGCTTCTTCCTGAGCCAGGACGACAACCCGCCGCGCGCGGTCGGTGAACCTCTCGAACATCGTTAATCGCTCCTCAGAGCGGTCAGTCAGTTAGGGGTCGATCCCCTCCCTGTCCTTCCGCAGCTTAGTCCCGCAAGCGGGGACCGCTCATTCCAACTGCCGACATCCGTCCGGATCACCCCCACTTCCGCGGGGAGACCTGCTGCCGAACAGCCGACAAATGCTCCAACCCGATGGTGCGAGACGATGTTCCCGCAGGCCAAGTAGTTACCCGCGCCATCAGTACGCCGATGGCGAACGTGAGACGCCGAAGCCCGCGAGTCGCCCCTCTCCACTAGGAATGTCTTACCCGTAAGGACGGACACTCCATGCGGCGCACCCCGGTTCCCTCCGCTACCAGCGAACACCCTTGCGCTGCCGAATGCACTCGTACGCCCCATCACGGACACCTTGCGCGTTCGGAGGGGGACGGTGCGTCACCGGGAACGGGGAGTCGGGCGGCCGTCGCACCCCGTCGGGCGTAACCAACACGCCCTTCCGGGAGTTCCCCGGACATGCCCTTCACCGTCCCGCTTCCCCGTACGCCGATCGACGACGGTCTCGCACGGTGGTACGAGCACGAGCTCGGCTGGGCGACGGTGGCGGGACCGCCGGTGCAGCTGGTCACGGGACTGCGCTTCGACGCCCTGGAGCTGCCCGCGGCGGCCGGCCACGGCGTACTGCGCAGGATGGGCCCCGCGACGGGTCCGGTGGCTCTGCTGGGGCGCCGCATGCGGCTGCTCGTGGCCGCGGGGAGCGCGGAGGAACTGCCGGGACTGCTCGACTGGCTCGAATGGGGCGGGATCTCGCTGGATCTCGCCGCGCTGGGCACCGACGGCCGGATGACCGCGCCCCTTCCCCCGGGGCGGGGCGGATCCGGCGCGCCGGGCGCCGCCGTGTGGCTGCGGCCCCCGGCACCGGGCCGCGAGGTCGAGTCCTCGCTGCCGGCGCTGCGGTCCGCGCCGTGGGGCGATGGGACCGCCCCGTGCCTGGTGCGTCTCGTGGCCGCCGCCGCCGCGGAGTGCCACCGGGTGCGGCTGCTGAGTGCCCGTGCCCGGGGGCCGGTGGCTCAGCAGCTGTCGCCTCAGCGGTTCGCGTCCTCGTAGGCAGCCTTGATGTCGGCGGGAACGCGACCACGGTCGTTCACGTTCATGCCGTTCTCCTTGGCCCACGCGCGGATCTTCGCGGTGTCCTGGCTGCCCGTCGCCACGGCGCGGCCCTTGCCGCGTCCACCGGTGGTACGGCCACCGGTACGACGGCCACTCGTGGTGTACGGCTCGAGCAGGCCACGGAGCTTTTCCGCGTTGGCGGTGGTGAGGTCGATCTCGTAGGTCTTGCCGTCCAGCGCGAACGTCACGGTCTCGTCCGCCTCGACGCCGTCGAGGTCGTCGACAAGAAGGACCTGAACCTTCTGTGCCACCGGATTTCCTTTCATCGAAAATGCAGTACGCGGAAAGGAAACCGCTTTTCCCGGAAAAACACAAACCCCTGGCAGAGGTTCAGAACCTCGGCAACGCGGGAAACGTGCGCGATTCGGACATAGGGTTCCGCAGGGGTTCCCCACGGGGTTCCGTCCGGCGTTCCACGGGGTTCCCCGGCGTTCCGTGTCACAGGTGCAGAAGCATCCGGCTGTTGCCCAAGGTGTTCGGCTTCACTCGTTCGAGACCGAGGAACTCGGCGACTCCCTCGTCATAGGAACGGAGGAGCTCGCTGTAGACATCTCCGTCGACCGGGGTCTCGCCGATCTCGACGAAGCCGTGCTTCGCGAAGAAGTCGACTTCGAAGGTCAGGCAGAATACCCGCCGCACCCCGAGCCATCGGGCCGTGTGCAACAACTTGTCCAGCACCTGATGCCCTACGCCGGCGCCCTTGAAGTCGGGATCGACGGCGAGAGTACGGACTTCCGCGAGGTCTTCCCACATCACATGGAGGGCTCCGCAGCCGACGACGGTGGCGTCCTCGTCGCGTTCCGCCACCCAGAACTCCTGGATGGACTCGTAAAGGGTGACGGTCGCCTTGTCGAGCAGGATCCCGCGCTGGACGAAGGGATCGACGAGACGGCGGACCGCGGCGACATCTCCGGTACGCGCCCTGCGTACGGTGACGGCTTTGGCGGAGGGCGCGGAGGCGGCCTGGGAAGCGGACGGCGACATGGGGGGACGCTATCGCCCCCGGGCCGCGGTTATCGCTCCTGGGCCCCGGTTCCCCCGGTTCCTCCGGCCCCCTCGGTTCCCTCTTCGGGCGCGGCGGGGGCGGGGGCGGGAAGCGGGTTGTCGCGCTGGACGATACGGATGGCGTCGTTCAGGGCCTCGCGCTGGTCCTGCGACATCATCCCGAAGAAGGCGACGAGGGCGGCGGCCGGGTTGTCGCTCTGGGCCCATCCCTCGTTCATCAGCGCGGCCGCGTATGCGGCGCGGGTGGAGACCGCCGTATATCGATAGGCGCGGCCTTCGACTTCTCTGCGGACCCAGCCCTTCTGATGGAGATTGTCCATGACGGTCATGACGGTGGTGTAGGCGATGGACCGTTCCTGCTGAAGGTCCTCGAGAACTTCCCGGACGGTCACCGGACGGTTCCATTGCCAGACGCGCGTCATGACGGCGTCTTCGAGCTCTCCCAAAGGACGGGGCACAGCGCCACTTTAGTGCGCAAAGAGTCGATAACGGGCCATTGAGGGAAGGAAACGCAACAAAAAGGACGTACGACCTCGAAGGGTCGTACGTCCCGGGTACCGCGATCGCTCACGGCGGTCCGCGGTGGCGCGTGGGCCGTGGTCCGTGGGCCGTGGTGCGTGGCCCGTGGTGCGTGGCCCGTCTCGGACCTCAGTCCCTGGCGCCGTTGTCCGCCGGCTGACGCACGGCCTCGGCGCGGGCGATCGCGGCGTCCACGATCGCGTCCTCCTTGGCCTTGTTCGGCCCGCCCTGGCTCTTGATGATGATGGCGACCACGGCGAAGAAGAAGACGGCCATCACGACGGGCGGCACGAGCGCGGATACGTAGTCCATGGCGACCAGACTAGCTATCCGGCGGCCCGCTCCTCCGGCGGGGGCGGGGGTACGGGCCTCCGGCGTGGCGGGAAGACCTCGGACGGCTTGGGCACCGGGCGCTCGGCCGGGGCCGGCGGCGTCGGCTTGGGCTCGTCGGCCGCCGCACGCCCGCCGGGGAGGGCCAGCAGCCGGGCCCTGGGGGCCGAGGCGGTGGCGACGAGGGGGGTGGCGGTGGCCTGGGAGACCCGGGCCAGGCGCGCGCGTACCGAACGCTCGGCGAGGATCTGGCAGCGGGCGAGCAGCTCGGCGGCCGCGGGATTGCGGCGCAGCGCGCGCAGGGCGGCGAGGTCGTCGGCCGCGGGGTCGCATCCGGCGGCGAGGGAGTCCTGGAGGAGCTCCAGGTAGCCGCTGAGCGACCCGGGCAGCGCCTCGCGGTAGCGGGCCAGGTCGTCGAGGAGGAAGGCGCGCATTCGGCCGGCCTCACGTACGGCCTCGTCCACGGATTCGGCCAGGAGCAGCGCGTCCTGGACGTCCTCGTCCTGGAGGGGGGCGGGGTGGAGGGCGACGGCGAGGGCACGGCGGAGCACACGCAGCTCGTCCGCGCTGAACGCCATGCCGCCGCGGGATCCGTATGGCGTGGGCATGGGCCGACGATACGCGCTAATCGGACAATTTTCTCTTAGCGATCATCCCGGCGCGCCGGTGGCGCGGGGGGGGCACAGGGGGCGGGAACGGGGGCCGGGGGTCCGCGGGGCCGCGGGGCCGGGGCCGGAGAGCAGGCCCCGCAGGCTGGGTCCGGCAGGGCCGGGGAGCAGGCCGGGGCCGGGGCCCGTGGGGCGGGGCCGGAGAGCAGGCCGGGGCCGGGGGGGCGGCAGGCCGGGGCGAAGGCCGGAGACCGGGACCGACGGAGCCGGAGGCCGGGGTGGCCGGGCCGGCCCCGGTGGTCACATGCGGGAGACGTTTCGCTCGTACACCAGGCGCAGGCCGATCAGGGTCAGCCAGGGCTCGTGCTCGTCGATCTCCTTGGAGTCGGCGAGGACCATCGGCGCCAGGCCGCCGGTCGCGATCACCGTCACGTCCGACGGGTCGCCGCCGGGGCCGACCAGCTCCCGCTTCATGCGGGCGACGACGCCGTCGACCTGGCCCGCGTACCCGTAGACGATGCCGGACTGCATCGCCTCGACCGTGTTCTTGCCGATGACGCTGCGCGGCCGGGCCAGCTCGATCTTGCGGAGCATGGCCCCCTTGACCCCGAGCGCCTCGACCGAGATCTCGATGCCCGGCGCGATCGCCCCGCCGGCGTACTCCCCGCGCGCGGTGATCGCGTCGTACGTCGTCGCCGTACCGAAGTCGACGACGATCGCCGGGCCGCCGTAGAGCTCGACGGCGGCGACCGCGTTGATCACGCGGTCCGCGCCGACCTCCTTGGGGTTGTCCGTGAGGACCGGGACGCCCGTCTTGACGCCGGGCTCCACCAGGACCGCAGGAACGTCCCCGTAGTACCGCCGCGTGACCTCGCGCAGCTCGTGCAGCACCGAGGGGACCGTCGCGCAGATGGCGATCCCCTCGATGCCGTCGCTCAGCTCGACGCCGAGCAGCGGGTGCATGCCCATGAGGCCCTGGAGCAGGACCGCCATCTCGTCGGCGGTGCGGCTCGGATCGGTGGAGATCCGCCAGTGCTCGACGATCTCGTCACCGTCGAAGAGACCGAGGACCGTGTGCGTGTTGCCGACGTCGATGGTGAGCAGCATCAGGCGCGCACCTCGCGCAGGTCGAGGCCGATGTCGAGGATCGGGGAGGAGTGGGTGAGACCGCCGACCGCCAGGTAGTCCACGCCGGTCGCGGCGTACGCGGCGGCGTTCTCCAGGGTCAGCCGGCCCGAGGACTCCAGGACGGCGCGGCCCGCGACGAGGGCGACGGCCTCCTCGGTCTCGCCCGGGGTGAAGTTGTCGAGCAGGATCAGGTCGGCGCCCGCGTCCAGGACCTCGCGGACCTGGTGCATCGTGTCGACCTCGACCTCGATGGGCAGCTCGGGGAACAGCTCGCGCACGGCCTTGAATGCCTCGGCCACGCCGCCGGCCGCCACCACGTGGTTGTCCTTCACCAGGGCCGCGTCGGAGAGCGACATGCGGTGGTTGACGCCGCCGCCGCAGCGGACCGCGTACTTCTCCAGGGCGCGCAGCCCCGGAGTCGTCTTGCGGGTGTCGCGGACCTTGGCCTTCGTGCCCTCCAGGGCGTCCGCCCACGCGCGCGTGGCGGTGGCGATGCCGGAGAGGCGGCACAGGATGTTGAGCGCGCTGCGCTCGCCGGTGAGCAGGTCGCGGGTGCGGGCGGTGACGCTGAGGAGCACCTGCCCGGCCTCGACGCGCTCGCCGTCCTCGACGTGCCGCTCGACCTCGAACTCGTCGTCGCAGACGATCGAGAGCACGGCCTCGGCCACGCGCAGACCGGCCACCACGCCGGCCTCGCGGGAGGTGAAGTCGGCGGTGGCGACGGCGTCCTCGGGGACGGTCGCCACGGTCGTCACGTCGACGCCGCCGTCGAGGTCCTCCGCGATCGCCAGGTGGGCGATGTCCTCGACCTGTACGGGGTCGAGGCCGGCGTCCGCGAGGAGCTCGGCGAGCGCGGGGTCGAGCCCGCACTCGAACTCCTCGCCGCCGCCGCAGCCACAGCCGTCGCCGCAGCCACCGGCCTCCTCGTCGGAGGCGACCGAGTTGATCTGGATGAGAGGGACGTCCACGGGCTTCGGACGGGCTTCCTCGGGCGTGGTCACTTACGGCTCCCTGGGGGCTTCGGAGGTGGGGGGAAAGTCATGCGTGCCGGTCGTCCGGACGTCGAGGGTCCGCTCCGGGGTGAGACGTACGACGAGGTGCCGGCGCCAGTCCGTGTCGTCGCGGTCCGGGTGGTCCTCGCGCCAGTGGCAGCCGCGGGTCTCCTCGCGGCGGCGGGCGGCGGCGACCAGGACCCGGGAGACGCAGAGCAGGTTGGTGGTCTCCCAGGAGTCCACGCCCGGCTCGCCCGCCTTGGTGTCGTCGGTGCCGCCCGCGACGGCGTCGCTGTGGAGCGCGTCGAGGGCCTCGGCGGCCTCCCGCAGGCTGGCCTCGGAGCGCAGCACGCCGGCGCCCGCCGTCATGATCCGCTGGATACGGGTCCGGGCGCCGGCCACGGGCAGCGGCAGGGTCACCGGGGTCGCGTGCGGCACCGGGGCGCCGGCCACGCGCGGGGCGGCGGCGATGATGTCGTCGGCGATCCGCTCGGCGAAGACCAGGCCTTCGAGGAGCGAGTTCGAGGCGAGCCGGTTGGCGCCGTGGACGCCCGTGCAGGCCACCTCGCCGCACGCGTACAGGCCCGGGACGGTCGTCCGGCCCCGGAGGTCGGTGCGGACGCCGCCGGAGGCGTAGTGGGCGGCCGGGGCGACCGGGACGGGCTCCGTGACCGGGTCGATGCCGTGCGAGCGGCAGGCCGCGAGGATCGTGGGGAAGCGCTCCTCCCACATCTCGGCGCCGAAGTGGCGGGCGTCGAGGTACATGTTCTCGGTGCCGTGCTCCTGCATGCGGCGCGTGATCGCCTTGGCGACGATGTCCCGGGGCGCCAGCTCGGCCAGCTCGTGCTGCCCGAGCATGAAGCGGACCCCGTCGGCGTCGACCAGGTGGGCGCCCTCGCCCCGTACCGCCTCGGAGACCAGCGGCTGCTGGCCCTCGGAGCCGGCGCCGAGGAAGAGCACCGTCGGGTGGAACTGGACGAACTCCAGGTCGGAGACCTCGGCCCCGGCGCGCAGCGCGAGCGCGACGCCGTCACCGGTGGAGACCGCCGGGTTGGTGGTGGCGGAGAAGACCTGGCCCATGCCGCCGGTGGCGAGGACCACCGCGGGCGCGTGGACGGCGCCGACGCCGTCGTGCTGGCCCTCGCCCATCACGTGCAGGGTCACGCCCGCCGTGCGGCCCTCGGCGTCCGTCAGAAGGTCCAGGACGAGGGCGTGCTCGATGGTGCGCACGCCCCGGTCCCGTATCGCCTCGACCAGCGCGCGGGAGATCTCGGCGCCGGTCGCGTCCCCGCCCGCGTGCGCGATGCGGCGGCGGTGGTGGCCGCCCTCGCGGGTCAGCGCGATCTCGCCGTCGGCGGTCTTGTCGAAGTCGGCGCCGGTCGCGATCAGCCGGCGGACGGCGTCGGGGCCCTCGGTGACGAGGACGTGGACGGCGCGCTCGTCGCAGAGCCCGGCGCCGGCGACCAGGGTGTCGTCGAGGTGCTGCTCGGGGGTGTCGCCCTCGCCGAGCGCGGCGGCGATGCCGCCCTGGGCCCAGCGCGTGGACCCGTCGTCGAGCCGTGCCTTGGTGACGACGACCGTACGGAGCCCGGCGGCGGTGCAGCGCAGGGCGGCGGTGAGGCCGGCGACGCCGGAGCCGACCACGACGACGTCGGCGTCGATGTCCCAGCCGGGGGCGGGGGCGTGCAGCCGTATTCCGGTCACTGGGTGGCTCCGAACATGGTGGACATGGTGGCTCCGAGAAGGAGGGGGATGTTGTCGATCAGCCGCGTGGCGCCCACGCGCGCGGCCACGGCGAGGATCGCCTCCCCGTCGTGGTCGTCGGCGACCTCGGTGAAGTCGGCCGGGTCGACGAGGGCCAGGTAGTCGAGGACGAGCGGCGGCTCGGTCCTCGACGCGTCGTCGAGCACCGTGCGCGCCGCGGCCCGCACGGCCTCGGCGCCGCAGCCCTCGGCGGCCTGCGCGACCGCGTGGGCGTCGGCGGCGGCCCGCGCCTCGCCGAGTCTGGAGAGGGCCTCGGCCCGGTCCTGGGTGCCGGGCAGGACCGCGGCCCGCGCGCACAGCGCCTCCTGGGCCACGAGCCGGTCACGGGCGGCGAACAGCGCGCCGGACAGCGCGAGGGCCGTGCGGCGCTCGTCGGCCGACAGGTAGCGGTTGCGGCTGGAGAGGGCGAGGCCGTCCGTCTCGCGGACCGTCGGCACGCCGACGATCTCGACCGGGAAGTTCAGGTCGCGGGCCATGCGGCGGATCAGGGCCAGCTGCTGGGCGTCCTTCTGCCCGAAGAAGGCCAGGTCGGGGGCGGTGAGGTGGAGCAGCTTGGCGACGACGGTCAGCATTCCGTCGAAGTGGCCGGGCCGGGAGGCGCCTTCGAGGAGCTCGCCCATGGGGCCCGCGGTGATCCTGACCTGGGGCTCTCCGCCCGGGTAGACCTCGTCGACGGAGGGCGCGAAGACGGCGCTCGCGCCCGCGTCGAAGGCGACCTCCAGGTCGGCGTCGAGGGTGCGGGGGTAGCGGTCGAGGTCCTCGCCGGCGCCGAACTGGAGCGGGTTGACGAAGACGGTGACGACGACGAAGCCCTGGTCGCCGACGCGCTCGCGGGCGGCCCTGACGAGGGAGGCGTGGCCTTCGTGGAGGGCGCCCATGGTCATGACCACGGCGTTCCCGCCGGGGGCGCCGAAGCGGGCCGCGGCGTCGTGGAGGTCCTCGACCGTGCGCAGGAGTTCGGCCGGCCGGTGGCGGACGGGCCGGCCGCTCGCGGCGCGGTCACGGGCGAACAGGCTCATCGGTCGTCTCCTTGCGGCCCGTCGGCCGCTCCGGCGGCTCCGGTGGTGCCCGCCGAGGGGTCGGCGAGCACGCCCAGCAGGTCCTCGGCCAGCTCGGGCTTGAGCAGGCCGTGCGCGAGCGCGCGGTCGGCGGTCGTGCGGGCCATCGCCAGATAGCCGGCGACCGTGCCGGGCGCGTGCTTGCGCAGCTCGGCGACGTGGGCGGCGACCGTGCCGGCGTCCCCGCGCGCGACGGGGCCGGTGAGGGCCGCGTCACCGGACCGCAGCGCGTTGTCCAGGGCGGCGCCGAGGAGCGGGCCCAGCATCCGGTCCGGGGCGGCGACCCCGGCCTTGTGCAGCAGCTCCATCGACTGGGCCACCAGGGTGACCAGATGGTTCGCGCCGAGCGCAAGGGCCGCGTGGTAGAGCGGGCGGGCGTCCTCGGCGATCCACTCGGGCTCGCCGCCCATCTCGATCACCAGGGCCTCGGCCGCCAGCCGCAGCTCCTCCGGCGCGGTGACCCCGAAGGAGCAGCCGGCCAGGCGCTGGACGTCGACGGGGGTGCCGGTGAAGGTCATCGCGGGGTGCAGGGCGAGCGGCAGGGCGCCCGCGCGCCGGACGGGGTCCAGGACCCGGGCCCCGTACCGCCCGGAGGTGTGCACGATCAGCTGTCCCGGGCGTACGGCCCCGGTGTCGGCGAGCCCCTCGACCAGACCGGGCAGCGCGTCGTCCGGCACGGTCAGCAGGACCAGGTCGGCGAGGGCGAGGACGCGCGCGGGCTCCACGACGGGGACGTCGGGCAGGAACTCCGCGGCGCGGCGCCGGGAGGCGTCGGAGACCGCCGAGACGGCGACGGGCCGGTGTCCGGCGAGCCGGAGGGCGGCGGCGAGGGCGGGGCCCACGCGGCCGGCGCCGACGACTCCGACGGTGAGCCGGGCGGGTCGGTCCTCGGCTCGGGGCTCTGGCGCTGCTGATGCGTTCACGGTGGGGACGGCCTTCCGTTCCAGTCCTCGGCGGGTACCGGACGATTTCTGGTCATGCTACGCCAGCGTTTCGTGGTGCTCCGTGGCTGTCCACAGGGTGTGGGCGGTGGTGTGATGATCGGTGCATGAATCCTGTGGACCCTGTGGACGAGGAAGCGGCCCGGCTCTACCGGGCGAAGGTCTGGGGCGGCGCCGACCGGACCCTGTGGCGCACCCAGGTGGACGGCACGGTGGGCGCGCGGCTGCGTGAACTCGCCGACTGGACCGAGTCCTCGGGCCACGGCGAGGGGCCGCTCGACATCTACGGGGACGGGCTCGTCGAGGAGCTGGAACGGCGCGTCGCCGAGGAGCTCGGCCTGCCCGCCGCCGTCTTCTTCCCCACCGGCACGATGGCGCAGCAGGTGGCCCTGCGCTGCTGGGCAGGGCGGACCGGCAGCCCCGTCGTCGCCCTCCACCCGCTCGCCCACCCCGAGGTCCACGAGAGCGGGGCGCTCGGGGCCGTCTCCGGGCTCCGTACCGTCCACCCGACCGACGCGCCCCGGCTGCCGACGGCCGAGGAGGTACGGGACCATCCGGAGCCCTTCGGGACGCTGATGCTGGAGCTGCCGCTGCGGGACGCGGGCTTCGTGCTGCCGTCCTGGGAGGAGCTGATCGCGGTGGTGGAGGCGGCCCGCGAGCGCGACGCCGTGGTCCACTTCGACGGGGCGAGGCTCTGGGAGTGCACGACGCATTTCGGCCGTCCGCTCGCGGAGATCGCGGGGCTCGCCGACAGCGTCTACCTCTCGTTCTACAAGTCGCTCGGCGGGCATTCAGGCGCCGTGCTCGCCGGACCCGAGGACGTCATGGCCGAGGCGAGGGTGTGGCGGCACCGGTACGGGGGCCAGGTCTTCCAGCAGTACCCGGCGGCCCTCTCCGCGCTCCGGGGCCTGGACGAGGAGCTGCCCCGGCTGCCCTCGTACGTGGCCCACGCGAGCGTGGTGGCCGACGCGGTCCGGGAGGCACTCACGGAGGCGGACACCGGGTGGTTCCGGGTCCACCCGGAGACCCCGCACACCCACCAGTTCCAGGTCTGGCTGCCGTACGACGCCGAGCGGCTGACGGCGGCGTCCCTCGCCCAGACCGAGGCCACCGGCACGCTCCTCTTCCGCCGCTGGTTCACCCCGGGCGCGGGCGGCCCGCCCGGGGTCGCCGTGACGGAGCTGACGGTGGCGGGACCGGGCCTGGAGTGGACGGCGGAGGACGTGAAGGCGGCGGTACGGGAGTTCCTGTCCCGGCTGGGGTAGCGGCACCCGCTCTCGTGCGCCCCCGGTCCGGAGGCGCCGGGTCCCGGGGAAGGCAGGAGAGGCGCCGGGGTCCGGGGCGGGCAGGAGAGGCACCGGGTCCCAGGGCGGTCAGGAGGTGCCGGGGTGCCTCGGGCGGTCGGAGGCGCCGGAACCCGGGGTGTTCAGGAAGCGCCCGGGTGCAGTCGGCGGCGCAGGGCGGCACGCAGACCGCCTCGCGCCGGCCGGCCCGCCAGGACCCGCTCGAAGCGGCGCCGGTCGCGGACGGACCGCAGGACGGCGACGTCGTGGGTGCCGGGCGCCGGCGGCATCGGCTCACCGAGTCGGGCGGCGCGGTACGTGTCGAAGAGGTACTGATGCAGCGCGTTCATGTCCTCACCGTGCGCCCGGCCCCAGCCGCCTGGCTCGCCGTTTGACGGCTCCCGTCAAACGGCGGTCCCGGGCCCGCCGGCGCGTCGATTGACGGCCCTCGTCAAACGTCGCGACACCTCCCCCGGCCCACCCCGCACCATGGAGGGGTGAGCGTGACGATCGACATCACCGGACTGCCGCACGAGCGGATCGCCTTCTGCCCCTCGCCCCTGGCGGAGCTGGGCGCCGCCCTGCACGCCCTCGCCGAGCCCGCGCACCACGCCAGGCTCCACGCCTGGACCACCACGACCGCCGCCGCGCTCAAGCCCGAGCTCGCGGACCGGCTGCACGAGGCCGACTTCATGTGGCGGTCCACCCGCTCCGACATCCTGCTGCCCGCCCGGCCCCGGGAGACACTCGCCGAGGAGCTGGACGACCTCGACCGCATGGACGACGAGAAGTACGTGGGATCGGCCCTGGAGATCTCCTGCGCCAGCCGCTACTCGCACGGCGCCCCCTCGCCGCTCGTCGACGAGCGGATGCGGCGCCGCGCGCTCGAACTGGCCGCCGCGCGCGGACCGCGCCAGGCCGCGTTCGTGGAGCGGATGCTCGCCGACCCGCCCGGTACGCGCGCGTGGATCCGGCGGCTCATGGAGGACTGCGACGAGGCCTTCTTCGCCGACACCTGGCGCCGCGTCCGGGTCCAGCTCGCCGCCGACGCCCGCCACAAGACGGAGCTGATGCGTCACAAGGGCCTGGCCGAGGCCGTCGCCGACGCGTCGTCCGCGATGGTCCTCGAGGAGGACGAGGCGGGCTCCCGGATCGTCGTCGACAAGCTGGTCCAGGGCCGCACCAGTGCCGAGGGCTCGGGCGTGACGTTCCTGCCGACCGCCTTCGGATGGCCGCACCTCTTCGCGCTGCACGCGCCCGGCTGGCAGCCGGTGATCCAGTACCCGGTCCCCGCCCGCGACCTCGGCGGCGGCGCCCCCGTCGACACGGTCAAGCTGCGTCTGGAGGCGGTCGCCCACCCGATGCGGATGCGGCTGAGCCGCAGCCTCGCCCGGGGCTCGTACTCCACGAGCGAGCTGGCCGACGCGTACGGCATCAGCGCCCCCGAGGTCTCCCGCCATCTCGCGGTCATGAAGAAGGCCGGTCTGATCACCACCCAGCGGCGCGGCCGTTACGTCCTGCACCAGCTGGACGTCGCCGTCGTCGCCCGCCTCGGCAGCGACTTCCTGGAGAGCGTGCTCCGGTAGCCGAGGCCCGGCCGGGCCTCGGCGGCTCTGCCGGACTCAGTCGAAGCGGAGGTGGGAGAGGCCCACCCGGATCCGCCGCAGCCGGTGCCGCAACGGCCCGTCCGTGTTCGGCTCGGGGCGCAGCCCCGCCAGCTCCGCGACCCGGTCGGCCACCTCCGGGACCGTCAGCGGGTCCGTGCGGAGATGGTGGGCGAACTCGGGGGCCGCCAAGCGCTCCAGGCACTCGTCCAGCTTGGCCACGGCGAAGCTCTCCCGCTTCAGTCCCCGCCCGAGGCCCCGCTCCGCCAGCCGCCCCAGAACCGTCTCCCGCCCGGCGAGCAGCGCGACGTGGCACACCCGGTCCGTGCCGTGGTCCGCGCGCAGCCAGCCGACGATCTCGGCGAAGTACGCCGGGTCGGTGAGCGTCATCGGCACGATCACGGGCCCATGGCCGTACTCCCGCAGCGCCAGGTCCAGCACCTCGTGCACGCCCTGCCGCCAGGCCCTCAGGTCCTGGAAGTCGCCTCGGAGCGCGGGCGGCAGCGTCCGGTGCAGCCCGAAGCCGATGTGCTCCGGGTCGCACACCACGCTGCCCGGCAGCCGACGCCGGAGCTCGTACGCGGTCTGGGTCTTGCCGCCGCCGAAGGGACCGTTGATCCACAGCAGCATCGAGGCGCCCCCTCCGCTCAGCTCGCCGCGCCGCCGCCCGCCCGGACCAGGCCCGTCTCGTACGCGAGCACGACGACCTGGACCCGGTCGCGCAGGCCCAGCTTGGTCAGGATGCGGCCCACGTGGGTCTTCACGGTCGCCTCGGAGAGGACGAGCCTGGCCGCGATCTCACCGTTCGACAGGCCCTGCGCGACCAGCATCATCACCTCGCGCTCCCGGTCGGTGAGCCGGCCCAGCTCCTTGCGCTCAGGCTCCCTGCCCGACGACGGCAGCATCGGCGAGAAACGGTCGAGGAGCCGCCGGGTCGTCGAGGGCGCCACCACCGCGTCACCGCTGTGCACCGAGCGGATCGCGCCGAGCAGCTCCGCCGGCGGCACGTCCTTCAGCATGAAGCCGCTCGCACCCGCCTTCAGCCCCGAGAACGCGTACTCGTCGAGGTCGAAGGTGGTGAGGATCAGCACCTTCGGCGCGTCCGGCTGGGAGCAGATCCGCCGGGTCGTCTCCACCCCGTCGAGCTTGGGCATGCGGACATCCATCAGCACGACGTCGACCGCCGTCGAGCGCAGCACCTCCAGCGCCTCGACCCCGTCGCCCGCCTCCGCCACGACCTCCATGTCCGGCTGGGCGGCCAGCACCATACGGAAGCCGGTGCGCAGCAGCACCTGGTCGTCGACAAGCATCACGCGGATGGACATCAGATTCCTTCGGGTCGTCAGTGGGCGGGCTTGAGAGGGAGCAGGGCGCTGATCCGGAAGCCTCCACCGGGACGCGGGCCCGCGTCCAGCGTGCCGCCGACCATGCCGACCCGCTCCCGCATGCCGATCAGACCGTGGCCCCGGCCGTCGGCACCCCCGTCCTCGTACATCTCCTGCGGCGCTCCCCGGCCGTCGTCCTCGACGAGCAGTCCGAGGCCGTCGTCGAAGTACACCAGCCGGACGCTGGCCCCGACGTCAGGACCGCCGTGCTTGCGCGAGTTGGTGAGGGCCTCCTGCACGATCCGGTACGCGGTGAGCTCGACGCCGCTGGGCAGTGGACGCGGGCTCCCCTCGATCGCGAAGTCCACGGTCAGTCCGGCCCCCCGCACCTGCTCGACCAGGTCCTCGATCTGCTTCACGTCGGGCTGCGGCACGTACTCCCCGGCCTCCTGGTGCTCACCGGTCCGCAGGATGCCGAGCAGCCTGCGCATCTCGGCGAGTGCCTGCCGGCCGGTGGTGGAGATGGTGTCCAGGGCCTGCTTGGCGGTCTCCGGGGAGGAGTCCATGACGTACGCGGCGCCGTCGGCCTGCACCACCATCACCGACACGTTGTGCGCGACGACGTCGTGCAGTTCGCGGGCGATCCGGGCCCGCTCGGCGGCGACCGCGACCTTGGCCTGGGCCTCGCGCTCCTGCTCCAGGCGGGAGGCCCGCTCCTCCAGCTGCGCGAAGTAGGCGCGGCGGGTGCGGAGCGAGTCGCCGAGGACCCAGGCGAGCGCGAACGGCACGGTCATGATGATCGTGAAGAAGACCTGGGCCGCGCCGGACTGCGGACCCTCCACCGGCCATCTCAGCTGCGAGAGCGTCGCGGCGGAGAGTCCGCCGGCCAGCGCGAGGCGGGACGCCCAGCGGGGTCCGTCGTGCGCGGCGACGGTGTAGATGATCACGAGCATGGCGAAGTCGGCCATGAACGGCGTCAGGCCGAAGGCGAGCTGTACCAGCCCGAGGCCGACCGCGAGGACCAGCATCTTCTCCGGGGCGCGTCGCCTCAGGGCCACGACCAGGGAGAAGAGCACACCCACGAGGGCGTACCCGACGGGGTGGCCCTCCACCGAGCCGGTGCCCGCCGACACCACCCACAGCATGGAGAACCCCAGGAGGACGACCGCCCAGAAGGTGTCGACGCCCGTCGGGTGTCTGCGGATGAAGTCGTAAAGGCGCTGCACGTCACCCAGAGTAGGGAAGGGAGATGGTGCAGGGATCAACCGTGGGGTCGATCCTTGGCGCGGGGCCCGTACTCCCCGAGGTGGAGACTGGGGCGCGTGACGGATGAGACGTGTCAGTGGCAGGGGTGGCGGAAGGCCACGGAACGGGCGCTGTACGGCCCGGGGGGCTTCTACCTGCGGCCCGAGGGACCGGCGGGGCACTTCCGCACCTCGGTGCACGCCTCCCCGCTGTTCGCGGCGGCGGTGGCACGGCTGCTCGCCGAGGTCGCGGAGGAGCTGGGAACGTCCGAGGTCGATCTGGTCGACGTGGGCGCGGGGCGGGGGGAACTGCTCACGGGGGTGCTCACCGCGATCGGGAGCGGTGACGGCGCCCCGGGCGGGCGCACGGGCGGTGTCACGAGCTCCGTCGGGCGGGCCGGCCTGACGGTCAGGGCGTACGCCGTCGAGCGCGCCGGCCGGCCCGCCGGGCTCGATCCCCGGATCGAGTGGACCGACCGGCTGCCCCGGGGCGTGCGGGGGCTGGTCTTCGCGAACGAGTGGCTCGACAACGTGCCGGTGGACGTCGCCGAGGCGGACGCGGAGGGCACGGCCCGGTACGTGGAGGTCCGCGCGGACGGTGCGGAACGGCTCGGCGAGCCCGTCTCCGGCGCGGACGCGGAGTGGCTGGCCCGCTGGTGGCCGCTGCGGGAGCCGGGCGCGCGGGCCGAGATCGGCCGGCCGCGCGACGAGGCCTGGGCGTCGGCGGTGGCCTCGCTGTCGGCGGGCCGCGCGGTGGCCGTGGACTACGCGCACGTACGGGACGCCCGACCGCCCTTCGGCTCGCTGACCGGTTTCCGCGCGGGCCGCGAGGTCCCGCCGGTGCCGGACGGCAGCTGCGACCTGACGGCACATGTGGCACTGGACGCGTGCGCGGCGGCGGTCGGCGACGGCGGTACCGGCCGCCGTGGCGGCGACGGCGGCGACAGCGGCGGCGACGGGCCGTGCGGGGCCGAGCTGGTCACGCAGCGGGAGGCGCTGGGGCGGCTCGGGGTCTCCGGCGGGCGGCCGCCGCTCTCGCTGGCCTCGACCGATCCGGTCGCGTACGTCCGTGCCCTCTCCTCCGCCGGGGAGGCCGCCGAGCTCACCGCCCACGGCGGTCTCGGCGACTTCCTCTGGCTGACCCGGCGGGTCACGGGCGGGGCTACGAGGCCCCTGGGGCAGGGGGGATACTGACCGCATGACGGAGACGACGGTCGGCATCGGCGGCGCGGCGGAGAGCACCGACATGGTGCTGAACATCGGGCCGCAGCATCCCTCGACCCACGGTGTGCTCCGGCTCCGGCTCGTGCTCGACGGCGAGGTCGTGCGGGAGGCCGAGCCGGTGATCGGCTATATGCACCGCGGTGCCGAGAAGCTCTTCGAGGCGCGGGACTACCGGCAGATCATCATGCTGGCCAACCGTCACGACTGGCTTTCCGCCTTCTCGAACGAGCTCGGCGTGGTCATGGCCGTCGAGCGGATGCTGGGCATGGAGGTACCGGAGCGCGCGGTGTGGACCCGTACGCTCCTCGCCGAGCTGAACCGGGTCCTCAACCATCTGATGTTCCTCGGCTCGTACCCCCTCGAACTGGGCGGCATCACCCCCGTCTTCCACGCCTTCCGGGAGCGGGAGGAGCTCCAGGCCGTGATGGAGGAGGTCTCCGGCGGCCGGATGCACTACATGTTCAACCGGGTCGGCGGCCTCAAGGAGGACCTGCCCGCCGGCTGGCTGGGCCGGGCCCGCCAGGCCGTCGCCGACGTCCGCTCGCGGATGGACGTGTACGACGGGCTCGTCCTCGGCAACGAGATCTTCCGGGGCCGTACGCGGGGGGTCGGCGTGCTGTCCCCGGCGGCGGTCCACTCGTACGGGGTGTCGGGGCCCATCGCCCGCGCCTCGGGCGTCGACTTCGACCTGCGCCGCGACGAGCCGTACCTGGCCTACGGGGAGCTCCAGGACACCCTGCGGGTCGCGCTGCGCGAGGAGGGCGACTGCCTGGCCCGGTTCGAGTGCCTGCTGGAGCAGACGCACAACTCCCTGGACCTCGCGGACGCGTGCCTGGACCGGATGGCGGACCTGCCGCCGGGGCCGATCAACCAGCGGCTGCCGAAGGTGCTCAAGGCGCCGGAGGGCCACACGTACGCGTGGACCGAGAATCCGCTCGGTGTGAACGGCTACTACCTGGTGTCCAAGGGTGAGAAGACCCCGTACCGGCTGAAGCTGCGCTCGGCGTCGTTCAACAACATCCAGGCGCTGGTGGAACTGCTGCCGGGGACGCTGGTCGCGGACATGGTGGCGATCCTGGGCTCACTGTTCTTCGTCGTCGGCGACATCGACAAGTAGCGAGGGCCCGGCCCCAGGGGCCAGGTACCGGGGCCCGGCCGGGGTCAGGCACCGGGGCCAGGCCGGGGTCAGGCACCGGGGCCCGGCCGGGGTCAGCGCTCCCGGCGCATCACGACGTACTCCCGCTCCTCCTTGCCCGGGCGGCGCCGGTCGACGACCGCCCAGCCCCAGCGCGCGTACCGGTCCGTCAGTTCCGGTACGTCGAGGGTCATGAGGAGGGCCGGGCCGGGCGTCCCGGCGGCGAGCAGGGCGTCGTGGAGACCGCGGCCGATGCCACGTCCCTGGTGACCGGGGGCGACGACGAGCTCGGCGAGTTCGAAGGCGGTCCCGCCGCCGGTCAGGACGGTGTCGGTCCAGCCGGCCGCGAACCCGAGCAGGGCGCCGTCGGCGTCGACCGCGACCACCGCGGTGAAGTCGTCCCGCCGCGCGGCCGAGTCGAGCAGCCGGTCCACCGTGCGCACGGCGCCGAGCGGCGGCTCGTGCCAGGGAGCACCGCAGAAGGCCTGGGCGCTCAGGGCGAGCAGTTCGTCACGGTGCCCGGCGGCCTCACCGGCCGGGAGGTCGGTGAGGCGGTACGTCACGAGTTCACCGCTCCGCGCAGTTCGGCCACGTCGAGCTGCTCGGTCTCGTCGTGCGCCGTGAGGTCGATGACCTGGCCCACCGCCTGCACCTGCGCCTTCGTCCGCGCCGGCGCCAGCGGGTTCCCCGGCGTCCCCGTGGGGCTGATCGGGGTGAGCAGCGGCGCGCCGAGCGCCGTCTGCGCCGCCAGGGCCTCCTCGAGGACCTCTTCGCCCACGACGTCGGCGAGGTCCGTGTGCTGCACCGCCTCGATCGCGGCCGCCGCCTTCTGCGTACCGAAGAAGTCGAAGCCGCCCTCGGGCCGCGGGACGGGCCTGCGGGCCGCGTACGGAACGATCGCGGACGCCGTCGGCACCGCGGGGACCTTCGTGGACGCGGGCGGGAGCGCGAGGGTGCGGGCGGCCGGTCGGCTGTGCTCGGCTCCGGCGGCCGCCGCGTGCTTCCCCTGCGGCTCCTCCGTCTCACGGGCCCGCTCGGCGAGGTCGCGCGCACGGGCGGCCTCGGTGGTGCGGCGGGCCTGCTGGGCCGCGGCGTTGCGCGGGAGGTCGCGCAGCGCCTGGGCGGCGCGGCGGTAGGCCTCGGGCGTGGGCGTGGAGCCCCCGGCGGGCAGTGCCTTGACGTCGCCGGCCGTGCCATTCGCCGACTCCAGCGCCAGGACACGGGCGCCTTCCAGCGCGCTGGCCCGCTCGGTCTCGGCCGTGGCGTAGCGGCGGAGCAGATCGGCGTGCTCGCCACGGAGCCCGGCCAGCTCCACCCGCTTGGCGCGGAGCTTCGCGTCGAGCCGGGAGCGGAGCGCGCGGGCCTCTTCGAGGTCGGACTCCAGCTCGGCGACCCGCTCCTCGGCCTTCCACTGGTCGGCGGTGCGGGCCCGGTCGAGCTCGGCGACCCGCAGCCCGGCGCTCCGGTCCCACTGGCGCATGAGGACGGCACCGGTGACGGCGGCCGCCGCCGCGGCGGCCGCGAGCAGCCGTACGACGATCAGGTCACCGGGCAGCCAGGCGGCCGCGGCACACACGACCGCGGCGCCGGCGACCGCGGAGGGCGGCAGCAGCTTGTGCAGAGGCGGGGAATGGCGGTGGCGTCCACGTGGCATGGCCTGAAATTTACCGTGCGTAGGCGCCGTGTGGGGTGTCGGCCCGGCAATCTCTTGGCCACTTCTCGTCACCAGAAGTGGATATCCACCGTTCCGGTTCCGTTTCGGGCCGACGCCCCTCACCCGACGCCTACTTGTTGAGCAGCCCCTTCGTCTCCAGATACTCCTTGGCGACGTCCTCCGGCTTCGCCCGCTCGGCGTCGACCTTGCGGTTGAGTTCGGCGAGATCCGCTGTGGTCAGCACCTTGGTGATCTTGTCCAGAGCGGCGGCTATCTCGGGGGAACCGGCGTCCTTGGCGTTCACCACGGGCAGCACGTTGTCGGCGTTCTGCAGCTTCTTGTCGTCCTCGAGGAAGACCAGGCCGTAACTGTCGACGGTGGCGTCCGTGGTCGTCGTCAGGACGAGCTGGTCCACCCCGTCCTTCACCGCCTGCTTGGCCTGCGGGGTACCGACGCCCTTGGGGTCGATCCCGGTCACGTCGATCCCGTACGTCTTCTTCAGGCCGGGCGCGCAGAACGGCCGCACCGCGCATTCGTCACCGGCGGCGATCTTCACCTTCAGCTTCGAACCGCCGAGATCGGAAAGCGTCTTCAGCTTGTTCTTCGCGGCGAATTCCTTCGTCACCGCGAACGCGTTCTGATCGACCGCCTCACCGACCGCGAGCACCTTCAGGCCGCGCGGTTCGGCGAGCTTGCGCAGCGCCTCGACCGTGGCCGCCGCGTCACCGGACGCGACCGGCTTGTCCTCGGGCGCCTTCGGCCCGTTCACCTTCGCGTTGAGGAATTCCGCGATGGTCGCCGCGTATTCCGGGACGACGTCGATCTCGCCCTTCTCCAGCGACGGCTCGTACAGCTCGCGATTCTTCACCGTGGTGATGGATACGGAGTATCCGGCGTCCCGCAGCGCCTGGGCGTACAGCTCGGCGAGCACCTTGGCCTCGGTGAAGGCCGCCGCGCCGACGACCAGCGAGCCCTTCTCGCCGCCCCCGGGCTTCCCGGCGTCCCCGGAGCTTCCCGAGCCCTTCTTCTTGCCCTCCTCCAGGCTGTCACCGCCGCACGCGGCCAGCGCGACGGTCAGTGCCGCCGTCCCCAGCACCGCGCCCGCGATACGCGAGACCCTGTTCACGAGATCACCCATCCCCAGTCAGCGTTTGCTCAGTTGATCGAATCGTTGGTCGAGCCGTTGCTCGAAGCGCGGAAAGAGCAGCCGGTCCGCGCCCACCAGGACGCCCTCCACCAGGAGGGCGAGCAGGGCCACCAGGACCGCGCCCGCGACGACCTGCGCCGTGTCGTACGTGGCGAAGCCGGCCGTGATGATCCGGCCCAGGCCGCCCTGGCCGACCATCGCCGCGACCGTCGCCGTGGCCACCACCTGGACCGCAGCCGAGCGCACCCCGGTCATCACCACCGGCCGGGCCAGCGGCAGTTCGACCTGCCGGAACAGCTGCGCGCCGGTCATCCCCATGCCCCGGGCGGCCCGTACCGCGGCCGGGTCCACCTCCCGCATCCCCACGTACGCGTTGGTGAGGAGCGGGGGTATCGCGAACAGCACGAGGGCCACGACGGTCGGCACGTATCCGGCGTTCCGCAGGGGGGACACCATGAAGAGGGCGAGGACCGCGAAGACGGGAATCGCCCGCCCCACGTTCGACACGTTCACCGCGAGCGCCCCGCCCTTGCCGAGGTGGCCGAGCCAGAGGCCCAGCGGCAGCGCGAGCGCCGCGGCGATCAGCAGCGCCGCCCCGCTCACGTACACGTGCTCGGCGAGCCGCTGTCCGATGCCCTCCTCGCCCGTCCAGTGCGCGCCGGTGGTGAGCCAGCCCCAGGCATCCGTCACTACGCCCATCTCACCCACCTCCCGGCGCGGTCCGTATCCGGGTCCACGGCGTCAGCAGCCGTTGGAGGCCCAGAAGCAGCAGATCGGCGACGACCGCGAGCAGCACGCACAGCACGGAGGCGGCGAGCATCTGCGCCTTGAAGAAGGTGGGCAGCGCGTCCTCGATGAGATTGCCGAGGCCGCCGCGCCCGACGACCGAACCGACCGTCGTCAGCGCGATCGTGGAGACCGTCGCCATCCGTATCCCCGCCATCAGCACCGGGAGCGCCAGCGGCAGTTCGACCTGCCACAGGAGGCGCAGCGAGCCGTACCCCATGCCCCGGGCGGCCTCCCGCGTCTCGGCGGGCACGGCGGCGAGGCCCGCCAGCGTGTTCCGCACGAGGATCGTCAGCGCGTACAGCACGAGACCGGTGACCACGAGCGCTGACGAGAGCCCGAACAGGGGCAGCAGCAGGGAGAACATGGCGAGCGACGGCACCGTGTAGAGCAGGGTGGTCAGTCCGAGGACCGGGCCCGCGAAGCGGGGCCTGGCCCGGACGAGCAGTGCGAGCGGCACCGCGACGGCGAGCGCGATCAGCACGGACACGACCGTGATTCCCACATGCTGGAGCGTGGCGTCGGTCAACTCCTGGGAGCGGGTGCGCAGATACTCACCGCAGATCCAGTCGTTCGCGACCAGACAATTCGGTGCGCTCATCCGTCCCTCCCCCCGGGTCGTCGATCTTCCGAACGCATGTCTGACGACCCTAACCCCCGTCACCGACAATCCCCGAGACCCGCCACAATGCGGCAACACGCCCTTCACACACCCCCGGCATCCAGGGGCCAGAATGGGGAACCATGATCCGGTTCGAGCACGTGACCAAGCGGTACCCGGACGGCACCACCGCCGTCGACGACCTCTCCTTCGAGGTGGCGGAGGGCGAACTCGTCACCCTGGTCGGACCGTCCGGGTGCGGCAAGACGACCACGATGATGATGGTGAACCGGCTGGTCGAGCCGACCTCCGGCCGTGTCCTCGTCGACGGCGAGGACATCGCCGACGTCGACCCCGTCGCCCTGCGCCGCAAGATCGGCTACGTCATCCAGCAGGTCGGGCTCTTCCCCCACCGCACGGTCCTCGACAACACCGCGACCGTCCCCGCCCTCCTCGGCTGGAAGAAGGCGGCGGCACGCGCGCGTGCCGCCGAACTCCTCGACCTCGTCGGCCTCGACCCGGCCGTCTACGGCTCCCGCTACCCCGCGCAGCTCTCCGGCGGTCAGCGCCAGCGCGTCGGCGTGGCCCGCGCCCTCGCCGCGGACCCGCCGGTCCTCCTCATGGACGAACCGTTCGGCGCCGTCGACCCGGTGGTCCGCGAGCGCCTCCAGAACGAGTTCCTCGCCCTCCAGGCCACCGTCCGCAAGACCGTCCTCCTCGTCACCCACGACATCGAGGAGGCCGTCCGCATGGGCGACCGCATGGCGGTCTACGGGCAGGGCCGCATCGAGCAGTTCGACGCGCCCGCCACCGTCCTCGGCGCCCCCGCCACCCCGTACGTCGCGGACTTCGTCGGCAGCGACCGCGGCCTGAAGCGGCTCGCGGTCACCCCCGTCACGGAGGCCGACCTCGACCCCGTACCGGCGGGAGGTCCCGCGGTGACGGACAAGACCCCGAGCCGCGACGGCGCCCCCGACCCCGTCCCGCTCGGGACCTCGCTCAAGGACGCCCTCGCCGTACTCCTCCAGCACGACACGGGCCGGCTCACCGTCACCGGCGAGGACGGCCGGCCGCTCGGCGTCCTCACCCCGGAGGGCGTCCACCGCGCCCTGCGCCGGGCGTCGGCCTCCGCCCCGGCCCCGGCCTCCTGAGCACGGCTCGGACTCAGGTCGCGCTGAGCTTGCCGCTCATCCAGACCAGCCCCGGCGGGATCTCGCGGTTCCACGTGTTGAAGTTGTGGCCGCCGCTCTCCAGCGTGATCGACGAGACCTTCGCCGGGCTCTTCACCTTCTTGATGAAGTCGAGCGTCGCCCGCCGGTTGCCCTCGCCCCGCTTCGACGTCGACACCAGGAACGACGACGGGCCCTGCGGCCGGTGGTCCAGGCTCCACAGCAGGTCGCCCCGCTTGCGCAGGCTGTCGTCCCCGTGGAAGAGATCGCCGGTCGTCACGTCCTCCGCCGCCCGGTAGTACGCGGACAGTCCCACCCCGGCGGCGAACCGGTCGGGATGGTGCAGGGCGATCTTCAGCGCGCAGTACCCGCCGGTGGAGCTCCCCATGAAGCCCCAGTTGCGGGGCTTCATGCCCACCCGGTACGTCTCCGAGACCGCCTTCGGCAGATCCTCCGCGAAGAAGGTCTCCGTCTGCGGACCACCCGGGATGTCCACGCACTCGGTGTCCCGCGGCGGCGCCACCGTCGGGCGGAGCATCACGAGGATCATCGGCTGCATCCGGCCCTCCTTCGCCTGGAGGTAGGCCGTCTTCGGGTACTTCAGCCCTTTGATCAGGTTCTCCGCCGTGCCCGGATACCCCGTCAGCACCACCGTGGCCGGAAAGGTGCGCTTGGCGTACTTCGCCTGGAAGTACTCCGGCGGCAGATACACATAGGCCGGCGAGACGATCCCGGACCGCTCCCCCGCCACGACGACCTTCTGTATCTGGCCGGCGGTCGTCGGACGGCCGCCGCCCGGCACGTCGAGCCCCTGCGTCCCCACCACCTTGATGTCCTTCGAACCGGCCGCGTGGTCGACGACCACGCCCATGTCCTGCTCCTGCCCGAACAGGTCGGCCCACGAGCCGTAGAAGAGGAAGGAACGGTTCGCCGTCAGGCCCACCGCGGCGAACAGCGCCAGCTGCGTCATCAGCAGCAGCCCGATCCGCCCCACCACCGCGCGCCAGCCACGCCGCGCCAGCCGAGGCCAGAACCAGACCGTGACGAGGAACAACGCCACGGCAAGCACGACCGCCACCACGAGGACTTTGCTGCTGGTGAGACCCATGGGACGACCGAGCCTTCTTTCTGAGAATTTCCTGTGGACCGATGAACCCGACTCCGCACGGCTCCGTCCTAGAAGGCGCACCAACCGGTACGGCCCGCCGAATGCGCCGCAGGGCCCGACCGGAGTCAAGGACCCTTCGCAGGACCACGGGAAGCACGGGAAGCCATGTCTGTCACAGTAGATGGGGACAAATCCGGATTGGTTCCGGTTCGAGTACGCCGGATTCTCCGCGGCCCCCGCCCCGAGAAGGTCCCCGCACTCGTCGGCACCGCCTGCACCCTGATCGGCCTCATCGACATCGCCGCCGGCGTCTTCCCCCGCTTCCGCGCCAGCCGGATGCACGCCGTGGCCGAGGTCCTCCCCGGCACCCTCGGCCCCCTCTCCGCCGCCCTCTCCCTCAGCGCCGGCGTCCTCCTGCTGCTCCTCGCCCACGGCCTCAAGCGGCACAAGCGCCGCGCCTGGCGCGCCGCCGTCGTCCTCCTCCCCCTCGGCGCCGCCGCCCAGTTCGTCTGGCGCCACTCCGTCCTCGGCGCCCTCCTCTCCCTCGTACTCCTCACACTCCTCCTGCGCCACCGCGGCGAGTTCGCCGCCCTGCCCGACCCACGCAGCCGCTGGCGCGCACTCGCCAACTTCGTCCTCATGGGCGCCGGATCCCTCGCCCTCGGCCTCGTCATCGTCAGCGCCCACCCCCGCCGCGTCATCGGCAGCCCCAGCCTCGCCGACCGCCTCGAACACGTCCTCTACGGACTCTTCGGCGTCGAAGGCCCCGTCGGCTACAGCAACGGCGTCGACTGGACCGTCGGCTACTCCCTCGGCGCCCTCGGCATGCTCACCGCCCTCACCACCATCTACCTCGCCTTCCGCCCCGAGCACCCCGCCGCCCGCCTCACCGACGAGGACGAGATCCGCCTCCGCGCCCTCCTCGACCAGCACGGCGGCCGCGACTCCCTCGGCCACTTCGCACTCCGCCGCGACAAGGGCGTCGTCTTCTCCCCCAGCGGAAAGGCCGCCGTCTGCTACCGCGTCGTCTCCGGCGTCATGCTCGCCAGCGGCGACCCCATCGGCGACGTCGAAGCCTGGCCCGGCGCCATCGAACGCTTCATGGACGAGGCCAAGGCCCACTCCTGGACCCCCGCCGTCATGGGCTGCTCCGAGACCGGCGGCCAGGTCTGGACCCGCGAGACCGGCCTCGACGCCCTCGAACTCGGCGACGAGGCGGTCGTCGACGTCGCGGATTTCTCCCTCTCCGGACGGGCCATGCGCAACGTCCGGCAAATGGTCAAGCGCATCGAACGCAACGGCTACACCACCCGGGTCCGCCGCGTCCGTGACCTCGACGACGCCGAACTCGAACACGTCCGCCGCGCCGCCGCCGACTGGCGCGGCACCGACACCGAACGCGGCTTCTCCATGGCCCTCGGCCGCATCGGCGCCCCCGGCGACGGCGACGCCGTCATAGCGACCGCCCACAAGACCGACGCCGGAGACGACCCCGACTCCGCCTACGGCGACCTCAAGGCGATCATCCACTTCGTCCCCTGGGGCCCGGACGGCATGTCCCTCGAACTCATGCGCCGCGACCGCTCCGCCGACCCCGGCATGAACGAGCTCCTCATCGTCGCCGCCCTCCAGGCCTCCCCCGGCCTCGGCATCGCACGCGTGTCCCTCAACTTCGCCATGTTCCGCTCGGCCCTCGCCCGCGGCGAGAAGATCGGCGCAGGACCCGTCCTGCGCGTCTGGCGCGGACTCCTCGTCTTCCTCTCCCGCTGGTTCCAGATCGAGTCGCTGTACAAGTTCAACGCCAAGTTCCAGCCCCGCTGGGAACCCCGCTTCGTCGTCTACCGCAAGAGCCGCGACCTCCCCCGCATCGGCTTCGCCGCCATGCAGGCCGAAGGCTTCGTGAACCTCGCGCTGCCCCGCCCCTTCACCCGCAGGCGCCCCGCCCCCGCCCCGCGCCCCTGCGCCCACATCGTCCCCACCCCCGCCGAGCGCGAGGTCCGCGCGGCCTGATGCCGCCCCTGGGCCCTACGCTGGACGCATGAGTACGACGATCGACCGGGGCACCCCCCGGGGCCTGCCGGAGTGGGACCGCTGCGCGGTCATGGGCGTGGTCAACGTGACCCCCGACTCCTTCTCCGACGGCGGCCGCTGGTTCGACACCACGGCCGCCGTCAAACACGGCCTCGACCTCGTCGCCGAGGGCGCCGACCTCGTCGACGTCGGCGGCGAGTCCACCCGGCCCGGCGCCAGCCGCGTCGACGAGGAGGAAGAACTCCGCCGCGTCGTCCCCGTCGTCCGCGGCCTCGCCGCCGAAGGCGTCACCGTCTCCGTCGACACCATGCGCGCCCGCGTCGCCGCCCGCGCCGTCGAAGCCGGCGCCCTCCTCGTCAACGACGTCAGCGGCGGCCTCGCCGACCCCGCCATGGTCCCCGCCGTCGCCGCCGCCGAAGTCCCCTTCGTCGTCATGCACTGGCGCGGATTCAGCCAGGACATGAACAGCCTCGCCGTGTACGACGACGTCGTCACCGAGGTCGTCGGCGAACTCCGCACCCGCCTCGAAGCCGTCATCGACGGCGGCATCGACCCCGAACGCATCGTCGTCGACCCCGGCCTCGGCTTCGCCAAGCTCGCCCCCCACGACCTCGCCCTCGTCGCCCACCTCCCCGAACTCCGCGCCCTCGGCCGCCCCCTCCTCGTCGCCGCCTCCCGCAAGCGGTTCCTCGGCCACGTCCTCGCCCGCGAGGGCGCCTCGCCGCCGCCCGCGCGCGAACGCGACGCCGCCACCGCCGCCGTCTCCGCCCTCGCCGCACACGCGGGCGCGTGGGCCGTCCGCGTCCACGAGGTCCGGGCCACCGCCGACGCCGTACGCGTCGCCCGCGCCGTCGAGGGAGCCGCGTGAGCCGCAGCGCCGACGAGGCGGCCGTCGAAGCCGCCAACACCGCCTTCTACGAGGCGATGGAGACCGGCGACTTCGAGGGCGTCTCGGCACTCTGGCTCGACGACGGAGCCACCCCCATCACCTGCGTCCACCCCGGCTGGCCCGTCCTCACCGGCCGCGGCGAGGTGCTCCGCTCGTACGCGCTGATCATGGCGAACACCGAGTACATCCAGTTCTTCCTCACCGACCTCAAGATCTCCCTCGCCGGCCACACCGCCGTCGTCACCTGCACCGAGAACATCCTCAGCGGCGGCCCCGCCGAGGAGGGCGCCGAACTGGGCCCCCTCGTCGGACAGCTCGTCGTCGCCACCAATGTGTTCCGCCACACACCCGACGGCTGGCGGATCTGGTCCCACCACGCCTCCCCGGTCCTCACGGACACCGAGGAGACACCGGAAGAGGAGCCCGGCGGCGACACCCCGTGACCACTCCGCCACCCACCCCGCGGACCCGCCCACGGCCCCCACAGGCAAGCCCTGTCGGTCCCCGCAGGTAGATTCGATGCTGGACACCCGGCCGTCCGCACCCGGCTGCGTGGCCACCGAACTACGACAGCAGGAGTGATTCGCGTGGATCGTGTCGCGCTGCGCGGCCTCAAGGCCCGGGGCCACCACGGCGTCTTCCCCAAGGAGCGCGAGGAAGGCCAGACCTTCATCGTGGACCTGGTCCTCGGCCTGGACACCCGCCCGGCGGCCGCCGACGACGACCTGACGAAGACCGTGCACTACGGGATCGTCGCCGAAGAGGTCGTCGACGTCGTCCAGGGCGAGCCCGTCGACCTCATCGAAACGCTCGCCGAGCGCATCGCACAGCAATGCCTCAGCCACGCCGGGGTACAAGAGGTGGAGGTCGTCGTCCACAAACCGGACGCGCCCATCACCGTGCCGTTCGACGACGTGACCATCACGATCACCCGGAGCCGACGATGAAGCCGATGCAGAGCGACCCCACCGTCCAGCCCGTACCGGCCTCCGTCGTCGCCACCGTCGACGCCGCCGACACGACGCTGTCCAACCCCCGCTGGGCCGTCGTGGCCCTCGGCGCCAACCTCGGCAACCGCCTGGAGACCCTCCAGGGGGCCGTCGACGCCCTCGCCGACACCCCGGGCCTCCGGGTCAAGGCCGTCTCCCCCGTGTACGAGACGGAGCCCTGGGGCGTCGACCCCGACACCCAGCCCTCGTACTTCAACGCCGTCGCGCTCGTGAAGACGACACTGCCGCCCTCCTCCCTCCTGGAGCGCGCCCACGCCGTCGAGGAGGCCTTCCACCGCGTCCGCGAGGAGCGCTGGGGCGCCCGCACCATCGACGTCGACATCGTCGCCTACGCGGACGTCGTCTCCGACGACCCCGTCCTCACCCTCCCGCACCCCCGCGCCCACCAGCGCGCCTTCGTCCTCGCCCCCTGGCACGACGTGGACCCCGAAGCCCAGCTCCCCGGCCACGGCACCGTCGCCGCACTCCTCGCCACCCTCGGCGACGAAGGCATCGCCCGCCGCGCCGACCTGGAACTCCGTCTGCCCGAGTAGTCGTTACGCTTCGTGGCAGACCGCACAGCGGAGCACGACCGACGACCAGGAGAAGGACACCGGTGAAACAACTGCGGCTGAAGGTGCTCGCCGGACTGTTCCTCGTGGCCGGCGTCCTCTCCTGGGGCGCCGCACGGCTCTGGGACGCGGTCGGCACCCTGCCCAGCGTGCCGATCGCCGCGCCCATCGTCCTCGCCGTGATCGCGGCCGTCCTCACCGCGACCGCCCTCTCCATCCGCGTCCGCCTCAAGGCCCAGCGCGAGCGCCGCCCCGGCGCCAAGGGCGTCGAACCCCTGATGGCGGCCCGCGCGGTGGTCTTCGGCCAGGCGAGCGCCCTGGTGGCCGCCCTCGTCGCCGGCATGTACGGCGGCACGGGCGTCTACCTCCTGGGCTTCCTCGACGTCCCGGCCCGCCGCGACCAGGCCCTCTACGCGGCCTTCTCGGTAGCGGCGGGCATCGCCGTCATCGCGGCCGCCCTCTTCCTGGAGCGCATCTGCAAACTCCCGGAAGACGACGACGAGGGCCCGGGCAAGGCCCGGGTCTAGCGCCCCGTACGGCGAGAACTCCCGCACTCAGCGGCAGAGCTCGTCGAGATCCTCCGAGAAACTCGCGAACTCGGCCTGCGCCTCTCCGACGATCTCCCGAGCAGCCCGGCGCGGCGTGGTCGCGAATCGCCCGGCCAGATCGGCCAGGTCCGGATCCGGCCGCGCCTCCCGCTCCACGTACAGAGCAGCCTCCATCGGCCCGAAGCCGTCGGCGAGCACCCACAGGAAGTCGGACAGGTTCCCGGCGACCACACCGCGTTCGCCCTCCGACCCCATAAACACCACGGGCTGCTCGACAAGCGGCTGCCCCGGCCGCACCCACCAGATCGCCGCGAGACCTCCGGTCCCGTCCTGCCCGAAGACGCTGTAGTCACCGCCGTCGAGCGCGTGGTTGCCGGTCCAATGCCGGAGCCAGTCAGTGGTCTCCTCGGCGGAGTCGAAGGCGTTGTACGGCTCGAAGTCGACGCCCTCACCCTCTTCGCCGTAGTCGAACTCGACCCGGGCGACAGCGGCCAACGCGTCAGGAAAGCGGCGGTCGCCGCCGAACGTCTCGATCATCCGCGCAGGCTAGCCGCCTTCACTGACACCACCGCCTGCCGGGCCCGGCCCAGGCACTACCAGGCCTCGCGCACGAGGTGCCCGTTCACCAGGAAGGTGGGGTACGGGGCGAGCCGGTAGCTGTAGAAGGTGAAGGGCTTGGCGCCGAGGGCGGGGCGGGGGCGGACTTCCTGAACCTTGATCCAGGAGGACTCGGGCGGGTGGAGGGAGTGGTGCTCAGGGTGGAAGGTGTTGCGGTCTGCCCAGCGATTCGACACGTAGAGCTGCGAGACGAGCCCTTGCTTTGAGGGCGTGAATCGCGCTCCGATGATCTGCGCCAGCTCTTCCAGGAAAGGGACGTTGCTGCTCGCAATCATTCGTCCATGAGCGTGCTTGACGTTGTAGCCGTCACCGTCGATGTATCCGTCGAGGAACCCTTGAAGAGTGTCGATGTCCCTCAACACCACTCGCGGACATCCCTGCCGCATGTGGTGGGCATCTCCACCCACGAAGTGCCGCATCGCGTCGGACAGGTAAGAAGAGACCACCCGCACGCGGAAACCGGGCAGATCACGCTTCAGATAGCCAGATGGCCGGGTCACCGCTTCCAGTCGGGCAGACAGCCCCATGCAGGCCCTCAGTGCGGTCGCGTACCGGGACGCAAACCACTCCTCGTTCACGACCAGCGACACATAGTTCTTGCCCACCGTGCCGTCGGCACACGTGGCACCCACGAAGTAGCCGAACTCGTACCCCGGCCTGATCGTCAGCCGCTCGCGGCACAGCTTCTTCGCATGCGTCCAGGCGATCGTCCGCCCCGTCGCATACGCGGCGGGCGTCCACCCGTCCGGCCCGGCCAGCAGCAGGTCCGGACTGGCGGTGAAGGTGATGCGGTCCGTGACCACATCCACCGCCGCCCGTCCCTTCACCGCCGTCACGCCCGCGACCGTGGTCCGTACCGTCCGGTCCCCGTCCAGCGTCCACATGGTGCTGCCCAGCGTCACGTTCTTCGCCTGGACACAGCCGCCCACCAGGTTCACCAGCATCTTGCTGGTCGGCCCGTACCCCATACCGCCCCCTTGATCAGCGATTAACTTCACTGATCAAGGACGGTATGGAGCAAGAAGGACAGCTCGCTACTAACGGGCCAATATCAGGGACATAGCCTCAGCCCGGGTGGTAGCGTCACGAAGTTGACCACGTACCGCCGAGGTGGTCGTCTTCGCGCCCGGCTTGCGGACGCCGCGCAAAGCCATGCACATGTGCTCGGCCTCGATGACGACGATCGCACCACGGGCATCGAGGATGCGCATCAGCGAGTCGGCGATCTGCGTCGTCAGGCGCTCCTGCACCTGCGGGCGGCGGGCGAAGACGTCGACGAGGCGCGCCAGCTTGGACAGTCCGGTGATCTTGCCCGATTCAGCCGGAATGTAACCAATGTGGGCTACGCCATGAAATGGGAGCAAATGATGCTCACAGGTGGCTGTCAGCTCGATGTCCTTCACCAGGACCATCTCGTCGTGTCCCAGGTCGAACGTCGTCGTCAGGACGTCCTCAGGCTTCTGCCACAGCCCCGCGAACAGTTCCTTGTACGCCCGCGCCACCCGCGCCGGCGTCTGCTGCAGACCCTCGCGGTCCGGGTCCTCGCCGACCGCGATGAGGAGCTCGCGTACGGCTGCCTCGGCGCGCTTCTCGTCGAACTCGCCGATCGTGCCCTCGCCGTCCAGCGTCACCGGGTCGGTCATCTCTGTGCCTCGTTCCGTCTGACTGATGTGCGCGAAATGCCGCGCCCCCACAGGCTAAAACCTGTGGGGGCGCGGCAGCCATTCCGGGGGTGCGGGACGGTCAGTCCTCCGGGGTGTCCACCGGGGCGATCTCGATGCCCTTCGTGGTGTCGACCGCGGGGGTCGCCGAGCCGTTCGCCGTGTTCGTCAGGGCGAGCTCCTTGGGGGAGAGCACCGGCGGACGCGTGGACGGGGTACGGCGGGAGGAGCCGGTCCAGGCCGGGCGGGCCGGGCGCCGGACGATGGGGGTGAAGATCTCGGCGATCTCCTCCTTGCCCAGCGTCTCCTTCTCCAGCAGGGCGAGGACCAGGTTGTCGAGAATGTCGCGGTTCTCGACGAGGATCTCCCAGGCCTCGTTGTGCGCGGTCTCGATGAGCTTCTTGACCTCTTCGTCGACCAGCGCCGCGACCTCTTCCGAGTAGTCGCGCTGGTGCGCCATCTCACGGCCGAGGAAGGGCTCGGTGTTGTCGCCACCGAACTTGATCGCGCCGAGACGCTCGGTCATGCCGTACTGGGTGACCATCGCGCGGGCCGTGGCCGTGGCCTTCTCGATGTCGTTGGCGGCGCCGGTGGTCGGGTCGTGGAAGACCAGTTCCTCCGCCGCACGGCCGCCCAGCATGTACGCCAGCTGGTCGAGCATCTCGTTGCGGGTGGTCGAGTACTTGTCCTCGTCCGGCAGGACCATCGTGTAGCCCAGGGCGCGGCCGCGGGACAGGATGGTGATCTTGTGGACGGGGTCGGAGTTCGGCGAGGCCGCCGCGACGAGGGCGTGGCCGCCCTCGTGGTACGCGGTGATCTTCTTCTCCTTGTCCGACATGATCCGGGTCCGCTTCTGCGGGCCCGCGACCACTCGGTCGATCGCCTCGTCCAGTGCCGCGTTGTCGATCAGCTTCTGGTCGCTGCGGGCGGTGAGGAGCGCCGCCTCGTTGAGGACGTTGGAGAGGTCCGCGCCGGTGAAGCCGGGGGTGCGTCGGGCGACGGCGCCGAGGTCGACGTCCGGTGCGACCGGCTTGCCCTTCTGGTGGACCTTGAGGATCTCCAGACGGCCCTGCATGTCCGGGCGGTCGACGGCGATCTGCCGGTCGAAGCGTCCGGGGCGCAGGAGGGCGGGGTCGAGGATGTCGGGCCGGTTCGTGGCGGCGATCAGGATGACGCCGCCCTTCACGTCGAAGCCGTCCATCTCGACGAGCAGCTGGTTGAGGGTCTGCTCGCGCTCGTCGTGGCCGCCGCCGAGGCCGGCGCCGCGGTGGCGTCCGACGGCGTCGATCTCGTCGACGAAGACGATGGCGGGTGCGTTGGCCTTGGCCTGCTCGAAGAGGTCACGGACCCGGGAGGCGCCGACGCCGACGAACATCTCGACGAAGTCGGAGCCGGAGATCGAGTAGAACGGCACCCCGGCCTCGCCGGCGACGGCGCGCGCGAGGAGCGTCTTGCCGGTTCCGGGCGGGCCGTAGAGCAGGACGCCCTTGGGGATCTTGGCGCCGACGGCCTGGAACTTGGCCGGCTCCTGGAGGAACTCCTTGATCTCGTGGAGTTCCTCGACGGCCTCGTCCGAGCCCGCGACGTCGGCGAAGGTGGTCTTCGGCGTGTCCTTGGTGATGAGCTTCGCCTTGGACTTGCCGAACTGCATGACGCGGGAGCCGCCGCCCTGCATCTGGTTCATCAGGAAGAGGAAGACGACCACGATGAGGACGAAGGGGAGGAGGGAGAGCAGGATCGAGACGAAGGGCGACTGCTTCGTCGGGGAGACGGTGTAGCCCTTCTCGATCTGCCCGGCCTCGAACTTCTCCTGCAGCTTGTCGGCGACGTCGACGCCCTGGGAGCCGATGTAGCTGGCCTGGACCTTGCTGCTGTTGTCGATCTTCTGACCGTCGACGAGCTCGATCTTGATGATCTGCTCGTCACCGGTGGTGACCTTTGCCTGCTTGACCTGGTTCTTGTCGATCGCCTGGACGACCTTGCCGGTGTCCACCGTCTTGTAGCCCTCGGACGAGCCGACGACCTGCATCAGCACGACCACGGCGAGGACGGCCAGCACGATCCACATGACCGGCCCACGGAAGTATCGCTTCACGTCCATCCATACGGAGCGAGAACGCCCCGTCCCTCCTGCCCGTAGGAAAATGCTGCTGTGAGAGCTGCTGTGTGAAAAAGCTGTTCTTCGGACGGTACCTCAGCATCGTCGCCCGCGACCGCCTTCCCGTGGTTCAACGGGGGGAAGGCGGTGCGGGTTCCCCGTACGGCGCTGGTGTTCAGCCGCCGTAGACGTGCGGGGCGAGCGTGCCGACGAACGGAAGGTTCCGGTACTTCTCGGCGTAGTCGAGGCCGTAGCCCACGACGAACTCGTTGGGGATGTCGAAACCGATCCACTTGACGTCGATCGCGACCTTCGCGGCCTCGGGCTTGCGGAGCAGCGTGCAGACCTCCAGGGAGGCGGGCTCGCGCGAGCCGAGGTTCGACAGGAGCCAGGACAGGGTCAGGCCGGAGTCGATGATGTCCTCGACGATCAGGACGTGCTTGCCCTTGATGTCGGTGTCGAGGTCCTTGAGGATTCTGACGACGCCCGAGGACTGGGTGCCGGCGCCGTAGGAGGACACGGCCATCCAGTCCATGGTGACGGGGGTGGAAAGGGCGCGAGCCAGATCCGCCATCACCATCACCGCGCCCTTGAGGACGCCGACGATGAGCAGGTCCTTGCCCGCGTATTCCGCGTCGATCTTCGCGGCCAGCTCTGCCAGCTTGGCGTCGATCTCTTCCTTGGTGATGAGCACCGACTGGAGGTCGGTGCCCATGTCCTTCTCGTTCACCCGGGTCACTTTCGTTGCAGCGTGCGTCAGCCTTGCCGGATGACCAGTCTGCCACCCTGACGACGGGCTTCGACGCGGCCGGGCAGGTTGATGGCCCCTTGGCCGCGCCAGCCGGTGATGAGCCGGTCGACTTCTTCGATGTGGCGGGCGAAGAGGGAACCGGCGGGTGCGCCCTCGGCGATGACGGCGCGGCGCAGGACGCGGCGGCGTACGGCGGGGGGCAGGCCGTAGAGCTTGGCGCACTCCAGGGCGCCCGCCTCGTCGCGTACGCGGGTCTCGGCGTCGGCGGCCCAGGTGTCGAGGGCGTCGGCGTCGTCGCGGGAGAGCTGGGCCGTTCGGGCGAGGGCTTCGACGACGCCCTTGCCGAGGGCCTTCTCGAGGGCGGGGAGGCCTTCGTGGCGGAGCCTGGAGCGGGTGTAGGCGGGGTCGCTGTTGTGGGGGTCGTCCCAGACGGCGAGTTCCTGTGCGACGCAGGCCTTGCGGACGGTCTGGCGGTCGAGCTGGAGGAAGGGGCGCCGGTAGCGGCCGGAGGCGCCGGAGATCGCGGCCATGCCGGAGAGCGAGCGGATGCCGGAGCCGCGGGCGAGCCCGAGCAGGACGGTTTCCGCTTGGTCGTCGCGGGTGTGGCCGAGGAGGATCGCGGTGGCTCCGTGGCGTTCGGCGGCGGCGTCGAGGGCCGCGTACCGCGCGTCGCGTGCGGCGGCCTCGGGTCCTCCTTCGCGGCCGACGGTGACGGCGACGGCCTCGGAGGGGGTGAGGCCGAGGGCGGTCATGCGGGCGACGACCTCGCCCGCGCGGGTGTCGGAGCCGTCCTGGAGTCCGTGGTCGACGGTGATGCCGCCGGCGCGCACGGGAAGCTTGCGGGCCTCGAAGGCGAGGGCGGAGGCGAGCGCCATGGAGTCGGCGCCTCCGGAGCAGGCGACGAGCACGAGGGGGGTGTGTGCGTCGCGTGCGGGGGCGGGGTCGGTCTGGTGCTCGGTGAGAACGTCGTGGAGTACGCGGCGGACCGCCAGGCGTATCGCCGCGACCGCAGGATGGGGACCCATGTCCGGTGCCCTTCGTGAATGGGGTGGGGTGCCTCGGTCGGAGTCTTAACGGTCGGAATGGGGGGTTCGGTCACTCAGAGTGCGTCGATGGTGACAGAAACCCGGCCGTTACCCGAGCATTGCACGCCTCACCCCATGCCCAGGGTCCCTCGGATGGGTGATTGGCGGGGTGTTGCGACGTGTTCCTGTGCCGTGTGCCGCACCTGTCTCACGAGTCTGCCCTACGGTGCACCCTCGCGATCCAGTCGGCGGGGGCGGCGATCTCGGTCTTGGTGGGGAGCGTGTTGGGCGAGGTCCAGACGCGGTTGAATCCGTCCATGCCGACCTGGTCGACGACGGCGCGGACGAAGCGCTCGCCGTCGCGGTACTGGCGGAGCTTGGCGTCGAGGCCGAGGAGTTTGCGGAGGGCGAGGTCGAGGCGGGAGGCGCCGCGGGCGCGGCGCTGCTGGAACTTCTCGCGGATCTCGGCGACGGAGGGCACGACCTGGGGTCCGACGCCGTCCATCACGTAGTCGGCGTGGCCTTCGAGGAGGGACATGACGGCCGTGAGGCGGCCGAGGATCTCGCGCTGCTCGGGGGTCTGGACGAGTTCGACGAGGGAGGGGGCGGGTTCGCCCTCCTCGCCTTCGGGGCGGCCGCCGGCGAGGGTCTGGGCGGCTTCGCGGAGGCGTTCGACGACGGTGCCGGGGTCGACGTCGGTGGCGGCGAGGAACGACTGGATTTCGCCCTGGAGGTGGTCGCGGAGCCAGGGGACGGCGGTGAACTGGGTGCGGTGGGTCTCCTCGTGGAGGCAGACCCAGAGCCGGAAGTCGTGGGGGGAGACTTCGAGTTCGCGTTCGACGTGGACGATGTTGGGCGCGACGAGGAGGAGGCGTCCGCCGCCGTTGGCGCCGGCGGGGAGGTCGCGGGTGGCGGGGGCGAAGGTCTCGTACTGGCCGAGGATGCGGGAGGCGAGGAACGACAGGAGCATGCCGAGTTCGACGCCGGTGACCTTGCCGCCGACGGCGCCGAGGACGGCGTTGCCCGGGGTGGTGGAGCGGCGGTCCTGCATCTTGCCGAGGAGCGGGGTGAGGAGTTCGCGGAAGCCGGCGACGTTGGCCTTGATCCAGCCGGCCCGGTCGACGACGAGGACGGGCGTGTCGTGAGGTTCCATGCCCTCGGGGATCATCCGGGTGTAGGCCCGGACATGTTCCTCCGAGGCCTTGGCGTGCTTGCGGAGTTCGGCGACGACCTCGCGGGCCTCGTCGCGGCTGACTTCGGGTCCGGGCCGCACGAGGCGGGTCGCGGTCGCGACCGCGAGGTTCCAGTCGACCATCCCGGATGTGCCTGCGCCACCGATGCTCGTCATGCGTCAACCGTACGGTCTCGAAGGCTGTTCGGGGTGGGTTCGGGACGGCTTCCGTGCGGGTCGGGGCGGTGTCCGTGACGGGGTGGGCGGGGGTCAGTCCTGTGCGGCGAGGGCGGCGGAGAGACGGTCGAGGGCGGGCTGTGCCTCGTACGGGGAGAGGGTGCCGCCCGCGAGGAACGCGAAGGCGAGGAGGCGGCCGTCGGCGGTGACGACGGTCCCGGCGAGGGTGTTGACGCCTGTCAGGGTGCCGGTCTTGGCGCGGACGAGTCCGGCTCCCTCGGTGGCGGGCGCGGTGTCGAAGCGGCCGGCGAGGGTGCCGGTGAAGCCGCCGACCGGCAGTCCGGTGAGGAGCGGGCGCAGGGCGGGGCGGGCGGGGTCGGCCGCTCGGGTGAGGAGTCCGGTGAGGAGGGCGGCGGAGACGCGGTCGCGGCGGTCGAGTCCGCTGCCGTCGGCGAAGCGGGCGCCGGCGACGGGGAGGCCGAGGCGGGTGAGTTCCTCGCGGACGGCCTGGGCGGCGCCGTCGAAGCTCGCGGGCTTCTTGCGGGCGAGGGCGGTCTGCCGGGCGAGGGCTTCGGCGAGGTCGTTGTCGCTGTGGGTGAGGGTGCGCTCGACGAGGTCGGCGAGGGGGGCGGAGTAGGTGCGGGCGAGGGGGGCGGCCTTCGGGGTGCGGCCGGGGGCCGGGTCGCCGGTGACCTTGACGCCGGCGGCGGCGAGGTGGCCGGCGAAGGCGGCGGCGGTGTCGCCCGCAGGGTCGCCGGTGCGGGGTGCGGGGCCGCTCTCGCTGTCGTCGAGGCGTCCTTCGCCGGTCATGAGGGCGACGACGGGGGCGAGGTTCTCGTTGGGGCCGATGGGGTGGATCGAGGGGCCCTGGTAGAGGTTCGTGTCGTAGGTGAGGCGTACGGAGGTGTGGCCGCGGGCGGTGAGGGCGCGGGCGGTGTCGGTCGCGAGGGCCTTGAGGCGGGCCGGGTCGAGCGTGGGGTCGCCGCCGCCGGTGAGGGTGACGGTCCGGCCGTCGGGGGCGGCGGTGACGGTGGTGGCGATGCGGTGGTCGGGGCCGAGGGCGGAGAGCGCGGCGGCGGTGGTGGCGATCTTGACCGTGGACGCGGGGGTCATGGGGGTGCCGGCGCCCTCGCCGTACAGCTGTCTGCCGGTGGCGGTGTCGACGACGGAGGCCGTGCGCAGCGGGCCGAGCCCGGGGTCGGCGAGGAGCGGTACGAGGCGGGCGGTGAGGTCCGCGGGGCGGCCGGCGGGGGCCGGGGCGTGCAGGGCGGTGAGGACTCCGGGGGCGCTCGGGGCGGGCGCGGGGCGCTTCGGCGGGGCGGGCGCGGGGGGCGGGGCGTGACGCGCGCCACCCGCCGCCGGGGCGGCGGCGCGGGCCCGCTCCGCCGTACGCTGACCGGAGTCCCACGGACCTGCCGCGGTCACCGCCACGGCGGCCAGGGCCAGTCCGAGGGCGGCGGAGCCCGCCGTGAGCTGCCACATCCTCGGCTCGGGCATTGCTGACCAGCCCCTTTCGCGATCACACACGTGCGTGAGGGACACTTAATCACCGCGCGTCGTCGCGAGCATTCAGTTGTGTTGATTCAGGAGGAGCCACCCGTGGAGTTCGACGTTCTCATCGAGATCCCCAAGGGATCGCGTAACAAGTACGAGGTCGACCACGAGACGGGTCGCATCCGTCTGGACCGCCGTCTGTTCACGTCGACGGCCTACCCGACCGACTACGGCTACGTCGAGAACACCCTCGGTGAGGACGGCGACCCGCTGGACGCGCTCGTCATCCTCGACGAGCCCACGTTCCCGGGCTGCCTGATCAAGTGCCGCGCGATCGGCATGTTCCGCATGACGGACGAGGCGGGCGGCGACGACAAGCTGCTGTGCGTCCCGGCCACGGACCCGCGCATGGAGCACCTGCGGGACATCCACCACGTGGCGGAGTTCGACCGCCTGGAGATCCAGCACTTCTTCGAGGTCTACAAGGACCTGGAGCCGGGCAAGTCGGTCGAGGGCGCGGACTGGGTCGGGCGCGCCGAGGCCGAGGAAGAGATCGAGAAGTCGTACGCGCGTGCCAAGGAGCAGGGCGGCCACTGAGCCTGTTCTGTTCTGAGCGTGTGAAGGCGGTGCACCCGTTGGGTGCACCGCCTTTCGCACATCCGTCGCACGCTCATACTGGAATCCACGGTTCCCGGGAAGTGAGGCGGACAGAGTGGTGGCGGAGCCGGACGGCTCGAAGGACGATCCGGAGGGCGGTCCGGAGCACGGTCCGTCAGGGGTCCCCGCGGACTCCCCGGCAGATCCCGCGGACTCCCCGGCGGAACCTGAGGACTCCCCGGCGGTCTCTCCGGAGGACTCCCCGGCGGAACCCGCGGACTTCCCGGCGGTCTCTCCGGCGGTCTCTCCGGAGGATCGGAAGCCGGTGTCGGACGAGGCGCGGAGCGCTTTCGTGCCGCCGGTCGGGGTGGAGCAGCCCGCGCCGCCGGAGGAGGAGCACCCGACCTCCGAGTTCGCTCTTCCCCGGGGGCTGACGGCGGAGCCGCCGGCCGAGCAGGAGGGTTCGGCGTTCGCGCCGCCCGCCACCTACTCGGCGAAGAACTCGCCGCCCGCCTTCACCCCGGCGTACGGGGTGCCCCTGGTGCGGCTCTCGCAGAACGCGCCGTGGCAGGACCGGATGCGGACCATGCTGCGGCTGCCGGTGGGTGAGCGGCCGGTGCCCGAGGCGCTGCGCAAGGAGGACGAGAGCGGTCCCTCGGTGCCGCGTGTGCTCGACCTGACCCTGCGTATCGGCGAGCTGCTGCTCGCGGGCGGGGAGGGTGCGGAGGACGTCGAGGCGGCGATGTTCGCGATCTGCCGCTCGTACGGTCTGGACCGGGTCGAGCCGACGGTGACGTTCACCCTGTTGTCCGTCACGTACCAGCCGTCGCTGGTGGACGATCCGATCACGGCGAACCGGACGGTACGGCGCCGGGGCACGGACTACACGCGGCTCGCGGCGGTGTACACGCTGCTCGCGGACATCAACGCGCGGGCGCACGAGGTGACGCCCGAGGAGGCGTACGGGCGGCTCGCGGAGATACGGCGCAACCGGCACCCGTACCCCGGCTGGGTCCTGACGGCGGCGGCGGGTGTGCTCGCCGGCGCGGCCTCGGTGCTGCTGGGCGGCGGTGCGACGGTGTTCTTCGTGGCGGCGCTCGGCGCGGTGCTCGGCGACCGGCTGGCGTGGCTGTTCGCCGGGCGCGGCATGCCGGAGTTCTACCAGTTCCTGGTGGCGGCGATGCCGCCGGCGGCGATGGGCGTGCTCCTGACGATGCTGCACGCCGATCTGCGGCCGTCGGCGGTGATCACCGGTGGCCTGTTCGCGCTGATCCCGGGGCGGGCGCTGGTGGCGGCGGTGCAGGACGGTCTGACCGGCTTCTACATCACGGCCTCGGCCCGGCTCCTGGAGGTCGCGTACTTCTTCGTCGCGATCGTGGTGGGCGTGCTGTCGGTGCTGTACATCGCCGTGCAGTTCGACGCGCAGCTGAACCCGGAGGGGAAGCTGCAGGCGGTGGAGCGGCCGGTGACGCAGATCCTGGCGTCGATGGTGCTGTGCGCGACCTTCGCGATCCTGTTGCAGCAGTCGCGGGCGACGGTGCTCTTCGCGACCCTGAACGGCGGGGTGGCGTGGGTGATCTACGCGTCGATAGCGGTGACCGCGGACGGGTCGACGGTCATGGCGACGGCGGTGGCGGCGGGTCTGGTGGGCCTCTTCGGGCAGCTGATCGCGCGATACGAGCACACCTCGTCGCTGCCGTACGTGACGGCGGCGATCGGCCCGCTGCTGCCCGGTTCGGCGACGTACTTCGGGGTGCTCGCGATCGCGCAGAACAACCTGGACCAGGGCTTCGCCTCGCTGGCGAAGGCGGCGGCCCTGGCTCTGGCGATCGCGATCGGGGTGAACCTGGGAGGCGAGCTGGCCCGCCTCTTCATGCAGGCGCCCGGTGCCGCGGCGGCCCGCCGCGCGGCCAAGCGGACCAGGGGCTTCTAGAACCTGCGGTGCGGGGGGGCCCGGTCGGTTCCGGAAGACCGGGCCGGGCAGGGCGGGGCCGAGCCGGGCGGGGCCGGGCGGGCCGGGCCTGGTACGTGTTCGGAACTGGCCCGGCTGTTACGGAGGACCGGGCACGCGGAAGGGCCCCGCACGGTGTGCGGGGCCCTTCCGGCGCTTCGAGCGGGTCCGGGTCAGCGCTTGGCGTGCCGGCCGCGGGGCGGGTTGGGGGTGCCGGGGGCGTCGTGGTCACCGGGGGTGCCGTGGTCACCCCTGGCCTGCTCCTTCTTCGACTGGGAGCGGGACCTCAGGACCTCGATCACGATCGGCACGACGGAGATCAGGACGATGCCGACGAGGATCATCTCGATGTGCTGGTGCACGAAGTCGATCTTGCCGAGCAGCGCGCCGAGGATGGTCACACCCGCGCCCCACAGGACGCCGCCGATGATGTTGTACGTGATGAACAGGCGGTAGTTCATCCGGCTGACGCCGGCGATGATCGGCGTGAACGTCCGCACGATGGGGACGAAGCGGGCCAGGATCAGCGACTTCGGGCCGTGCTTCTCGAAGAACTCGTGCGCCTTCTCGACGTTCTCCTGCTTGAAGAGCTTCGAGTCGGGGCGCTTGAAGAGGGCCGGTCCGACCTTGCGGCCGAAGAGGTATCCGACCTGGTCGCCGAGGACCGCCGCGGCCACGATCAGCGTGCACATCAGCCACAGCGGCATGTCCAGCTTGCCGGTCGTGATCAGCAGGCCGGTGGTGAAGAGCAGCGAGTCGCCGGGCAGGAAGAACCCGATGAGGAGGCCGGACTCGGCGAAGACAATGGCCAGGACACCGATCGGACCAAAGGTCTGGATCAAATAGTCCGGGTCCAACCAGCTCGGTCCGAGGGCAAGCGTGTTCACGGGTTCCGGGCTCCTGCGGTCAATGGGGGCATGGGGGACGGCTGGCCCCAAGCTATCAACGTGAACTGAACCCGGCCGGTTCCACCCGGGGCCCACAGGATGCGGAGAGGGCCCGCTCCCCCGAGGCTGTGGGCCAGGAGGTGTATGCCGATGGGCATCGAGGAGTACGGAGGCGGCCAGGGGTCGCACCCCGACGTACTGGTCGTGACGACGAACGACGTGCCGGGCTTCGAGATCCGGCAGGTGATCGGTGAGGTCTTCGGGCTCACCGTCCGCTCCCGCCATCTGGGCAGCCAGATCGGCGCGGGCCTCAAGTCGATGGTCGGCGGGGAGCTGAAGGGTCTGACGAAGACCCTCGTGCAGACCCGGAACCAGGCCATGGAGCGGCTGGTGGAGCAGGCTCGGGCGCGCGGAGCGAACGCCGTGCTGATGTTCCGCTTCGACGTGACGGACGCGGCGGACGTGGGCACGGAGGTGTGCGCGTACGGCACGGCGGTGGTGATCGCACCGCGCGCCTGAGCCCGCGGCCGGGCCCGGGCTCCCGCGTCAGGCGGCCGGACTCCCCGGTCAGGTGCCCGGGCGCTCCCGCGTCAGGCGCCCGGGCTCCCCGGCCGTACCCGGACGTCGCACGTCAGGCGCCCGGGCGTCGTGCGTTCGCCCGGACGGCGGCGTGGAGGTGCTCGGGCAGGCCCGCGTGGATCGAGTCCTGGAAGGCGTGGAAGTTCTCGTCGGCGAGGTACGTCCCGGCGAGCCCCTCATGGTTCTTCGGGTGGCACTCGAGGAACCCGGTGGTGATGCGGGCGGCGGTGGGCCTCGGCGAGGTCCACCGCCGCCTCGCAGCGGGGGGGGGGCGGGCCAGACCCCGCTCCATGAGGTCGGCGTAGGCGGCGCCCCGGGAGGACGGCGACCTCGTCGAGGGGGAAGCCGAGCGTCCGGGAGAACGGGATCCGCCGGAGCCGGTCGAGGTACGCGGGTCGACCTCCGGCCTGACACGACGTGAGGTGCACGTCCGTTCGACCTGAATTTCGGGATGTTCTGCGGCATTTGCTCACTTATGGTGGGTCGGTGGCCACCGATCATGCTCCGCCTCCTCCCCCCGCCGACACGAGCCCGCTCCGGGTCCTGCTCCCCCAGGTGCTGCCCGCGCTCGTGGTCGGCGTCGCGGCGAGCCTGCTGTTCCTCGGGATCGAGGCCCTCTCGGAGCAACTCCAGGACGTCCTCTGGGAGGACCTGCCGGACGCCCTCGGCATCGGCGACTACTCCTCCCTCTGGATCATCAGCATGCTCACGGCGGCGGGCATCGCCGTGGGCCTCGTCATCTGGAAGGTCCCCGGACACGCCGGGCCCGATCCGGCCGCCCTGGGCCTCGGCGGCACACCGCTGGCCCCCGGGGTCGTACCGAGCCTGCTGCTCGCGAGCACGCTCACGCTCGCCGGCGGGGTCAGCCTCGGCCCCGAGAACCCGATCATCGAGGCCAACATCGCCCTCGCCTACTGGCTGGGCCGCAAGGCCGCCCCCACCGTTCCGGGCGCCTTCTGGGTCGCCCTCGCCTCGGCCGCCACCATCGGCGCCCTCTTCGGCACCCCGGTGGCCGCCGCCCTCGTCATCTCCGAGGCCCTCGTCGGCCAACCGGGTCGCGGCTCGCTCTGGGACCGGCTCTTCGCCCCGCTCGTCGCCGCCGGCGCCGGGTCCATGACCACCCAGCTGCTGGCCGAGCCCACCTTCGACATGGGGCTCCCGCCCCTCACCGACCCCGGCTGGGGCGACCTGCTCGCCGCCCTGGTGATCGCCTCCGCCGCGGCCGTCTTCGGCCTCGCCGCGTGCTATCTCTTCCCCTACGCCCACTCCGCCTTCCACCGCCTGCGCCACCCGATGCTGATGCTGCCCGTCGGCGGCCTCGTCCTCGGCCTCCTGGGCGCCGTCGGCGGGCAGCTGACCCTCTTCAAGGGCCTGGACGAGGTCAAGGAGCTCGCCTCCTCGATCGGCAGCTGGTCCTCCGGCGAACTGGCCAAGCTGGCCGTGATCAAACTGCTGGCCCTGCTCGTCGCCGCCGCCTGCGGCTTCCGGGGCGGCCGGATCTTCCCCGCCGTCTTCATCGGCGCCGCGTTCGGACTGCTCGCCCAGGCCCTCGTCCCCGAGGTCCACCCGGCGGTCGCCGTCTCCTCCGCCGTCCTCGGCGTCCTGCTCGCCACCACCCGGCAGGGCTGGATCAGCCTGTTCGTCGCCGCTGTCCTCTCCGCCTCGCCCTCGTTGCTCGCCATGCTCTGCCTGGCCTCCCTCCCCGCCTGGCTGATCGTCACCGGCCGCCCCCAGCTCGAACTCGACGCCCAGGGCAAGTCCCTGCACTGACCCCGCCCCCTCGGGAGAACCTCCCCACCGGACAGAAGGAGTCCCCATGCCGCTCCACCACGGTCCCGCCGCCTCCCCCGCCGAGCCCACCCGCCGGCTCGCCCTCAATCCGTTCTTCGGGGAGGCCGCGAACCCGGTCGGCGGCATGACCGAGGCCCCGCCGCACCACCGGCTGCCCGAGGGACCGCTTCCCCCGGCGAGCGCCTACCAGCTCGTCCACGACGAGCTGATGCTCGACGGCAACTCCCGGCTCAACCTCGCCACCTTCGTCACCACCTGGATGGAGCCCCAGGCGGGCGTCCTGATGGCCGAGTGCCGAGACAAGAACATGATCGACAAGGACGAGTACCCGCGCACCGCCGAACTGGAGCGCCGCTGCGTCGCCATGCTCGCCCAGCTGTGGCACGCCCCGGACCCGGCCACCGCCGTCGGCTGCTCCACCACCGGCTCCAGCGAGGCCTGCATGCTCGCCGGCATGGCCCTCAAGCGCCGCTGGACCAAGCGGAACGCCGACCGCTACCCGGGCACCGCCCGCCCCAACCTGGTCATGGGCGTCAACGTCCAGGTCTGCTGGGAGAAGTTCTGCAACTTCTGGGAGGTCGAGGCCCGGCTCGTCCCCATGGAGGGCGACCGCTTCCACCTCGACGCCGAGACCGCCGCCGCGCTCTGCGACGAGAACACCATCGGCGTCGTCGCCGTCCTCGGCTCGACCTTCGACGGCTCCTACGAACCCGTCGCCGAGATCTGCGCCGCCCTGGACGCCCTCCAGGAACGCACCGGTCTCGACATCCCCGTCCACGTCGACGGCGCATCCGGCGCCATGGTCGCCCCCTTCGTCGACGAAGACCTGATCTGGGACTTCCGGCTCCCCCGCGTCTCCTCCATCAACACCTCCGGTCACAAGTACGGACTGGTCTACCCGGGCGTCGGCTGGGCCCTGTGGCGCTCCCCCGACGAACTCCCCGAGGAGCTCGTCTTCCGCGTCAACTACCTGGGCGGCGACATGCCCACCTTCGCCCTCAACTTCTCCCGGCCGGGCGCCCAGGTCGTCGCGCAGTACTACACCTTCCTCAGGCTCGGCCGTGAGGGCTACCGGGCGGTGCAGCAGACCTCCCGCGACATCGCCCGCGGCCTGGCCGAGCGGATCGAGGCCATGGGCGACTTCCAGCTCCTCACCCACGGGAACGAACTGCCCGTCTTCGCCTTCACCACCGCCCCCGACGTCACCTCCTTCAACGTCTTCGACGTCTCCCGGCGGCTGCGCGAACAGGGCTGGCTGGTCCCCGCCTACACCTTCCCCGCCAACCGCGAGGACCTGTCCGTGCTGCGCGTGGTCTGCCGCAACGGCTTCTCCGCCGACCTCGCCGGACTCCTCATCGAGGATCTGGTCCGGCTGCTGCCCGAACTGCGGAGCCAGTCCCAGCCGTTCACCCAGGACACGAGCGCGGCGACCTCCTTCCACCACTAGGGCCTGTCCGGCGGACCGGGGCCGGACCGGCGCCGACGCCCGTCCGCCCGTGATCCGCCGCAGGCGGCCCCAAGGCGCCTGCGGCGCCCCGCCCGGTCAGTCGCCGACCGGGGCGTCGCAGGCCAGCCGGAACTCCGACCAGCGCACCCCGTCCACGGTCAGCGCGTACTGGCAGCGCGACGCCTCCCGCAGCAGGCCCAGCGGGGTGCGGCGGGTGTAGTGCGTCCCGTCGTCGCGCCGGGCGAACGTACGACCGCCGTCCACGCTCTCGTACCCCGAGAGCTCCGCGCCGATCCCCACCCGGCCACCGGGCCCCGGGACCGGCAGACCGAGCAGGGTGCGGGGCTGCTCGCCCGGCCCCGTCGTCCACATCCGCTGCCAGGTCCTCCCGCCGTCCACCGAACGGTGCAGCGCGCGCATCGGGTTCTTGACGGGCTCACCTCCCACCAGCTCACCCATCTCCGCCGCGTACACCGCGTCCCTGCCCACCGCCACCGCCGTGTGCCACCCGGGGCTCGCGACGGGACTCGGCAGCCGGCTGACCGTCCAGCCACGCCCCCCGTCCCGGGAGACGGCGACCGCCGCCCGCCCCGACAGCGGGTCCGTGCCCGAGACCCACCAGGACCCGTCGGGCTCCGGCTGCTCCTGGGGCCGGGGATGCGCCCCCAGGAGGGGCATCCGGGCCAGCGCCCGGCGCCGCCCGTCCTGCGGCGAGATCACCACGAGACGCTCCCGCGCGCAGTCGTCGGGCAGGGCCTCGGAAGGCGCGGCGCAGTCGGTGCCGAGCACCGCCCCCTCGGGTATCTCCGGAGTCGTCCCGACCGTACGCCGTTCACCCGCCCGCCAGTTGCGCCCGCCGTCCTCGGTGAACCAGGTCCGCGCGCCCAACCCCGCGCCGCCCTCCTCGACGAGCGCCCGGCCGGGGCCGAGGGCCACCAGGTTCGCCGACACGCCGTCCGTCCCCGACACCCGCGGCAGCGGGGACCGGCGCAGCACCCATTCCTTCGCCCCGGCGTCCCGGACGGCCACGTGCTGCCGGCAGAAGCCGTTCTCCGGGGCCGCCGGGTCGCTCACGCACGAGGCGAGCAGGGCGAACCCGCTGCCGTCCCGCGCGAAGCCCAGACTGTGCGCCCAGCCGGGCAGCCCCGGGGCCGAGGGAACCCGGGGCGGCGCCCCGAACAGCCCCGGATCCGGACGCGCCACCGGCCCCTTGCCGGCCCCTCCCGAAGCGCCCGAACCTCCCGAAGCACTCGGGCCACCCGAGGCCCCCGGACTCCCCGAACCTCCCGAGGCACCCGGACTCCCCGAAGCACTCGGGCCACCCGAAGCCCCCGGACTCCCCGAGGCCCCCGGTCCCCCCGCCTCCACAGCCGGCTTCGACCCCGTACACCCGCTCAACACCACCAGCACCAGCGCCACGACGGCGCCGGCCACTCCTCCCACGGGCCTGCGCATCGCACGTCCCCCTGTCCTCCCTCGGGCGGTCCGCGGTGAACCGCTGCTTTCAATACACCGCTCACCGCCCTCGGGTTCCCACCTCCGCGCCACCGGTTCCCGGCTACTTCCCGAGCCGCCCGAACTTCCGTACCGCCAGCGGGAAGAAGACCGCGAGGAGCACCAGCGGCCACACCACCGCCGCCCAGACGTGCCCCGGCTCGCCACCCGGATTGCCGAAGAGGTCACGGACCGCCGTCGCCGTCGCCGACATCGGGTTCCACTCCACGAACGTGCCGAGCCAGCCCGGCATCGAGTCCGGCGAGGCGAAGGCGTTGGAGAGGAACCCGATGGGCCAGACCAGGATCTGCACCGCCTGCACCAGCTCGGCCCGCCCCGCGACCAGCGCGAGGAAGATCCCGATCCACAGCATCGCGAACCGCAGCAGGAGCAGCAGCCCCAGTGCCCCCAGGGTGCTCCCCAGTCCGCCGTCGGCCCGCCAGCCGATCGCGTACCCGACGCCGACCATCACGAGCAGCCCCACCGTCGACTGGAGCATGTCGGCGGCCGCCCGCCCCACGAGCACCGCGCCGTCCGTCATCGGCATCGCCCGGAACCGGTCGATCACGCCCTTGTTCAGGTCCTGCGTCACCGCCGTCATGGTGCCTTCGAGCCCGAACACCATGGTCAGCGTGAGCATCCCGGGCACCAGGAAGTCGACGTAGTCGCCGTCGACGCTCCGCCCGCCGCCGACCAGGTAGCCGAACATCAGCAGCATCATCACCGGGAACACGAGCCCGACCAGGACCTGCACCGGCTGCCGCGCCCAGTGCGCCAGCTCCCGGCGGGTCATCGTCCAGCAGTCGCTCACCACGTACGCCGCACTCATGCCGCCACCTCCTTGTCCTCACGCGCACCCGACGCGCCCGCCGCACCTGACGCGCCCGCCGCACCCGACGCACCCGACGCACCCGACGCACCCGACGCACCCGCCACGCTCGACGCACCCGCCGCATCCGGCGCACCCGTCAGATGGAGGAAGACCTCGTCCAGCGTCGGCCTCCGCAGGGCGATGTCCTCCGCCTCGATCCCGGCCGCCGCCAGCACCCGCACGGTCTCGGTGAGCGAGGCCATCCGGTCCGCCACCGGCGCGCTGAGCAGCCGGCGGTCGGCGTCCACGCTCACCTCGGCCCGCGGCACGGGCAGCAGCCCGACCGCCTCGTCGAGCCGCGCCCCGTCCCGTACGACCACGTCGATGCGGTCCACGCCGACCCGCGCCTTGAGTTCGTCGGCCGTGCCGTCGGCCACGACCCGCCCCTGGTCCACGACCGAGATCCGGTCGGCGAGCTGGTCGGCCTCCTCCAGGTACTGCGTGGTCAGCAGCACCGTGGTGCCCCCGCCGACGAGCGAGCGCACCGACTCCCAGACCTCGCCACGCCCGCGTGGGTCGAGTCCCGTCGTCGGCTCGTCGAGGAAGAGCACCTCGGGCTCCGTGATCAGCGAGGCCGCCAGATCGAGCCGCCGCCGCATCCCGCCGCTGAACTGCTTGACCGGCTTGCGGCCGGTGTCGGTGAGACCGAACCGCTCCAGGAGCTCGTCGGCCCGCGTGCCCGCGCGCCGCCCGCCCAGGTGGTGGAGCCGGCCGAACATCTCCAGGTTCTGCCGGCCGCCCAGCTCCTCGTCGAGGGCCGCGTGCTGCCCGAGCAGCCCGATCCGCCGCCGTACCTCCCTGGCCTCGGTCCGCACGTCGTGCCCCGCCACCCGCACCAGGCCCTCGTCGTGGCGGAGCAGGGTGGCCAGGATCCGCACGGTCGTCGTCTTGCCCGCGCCGTTGGGCCCGAGCAGGCCGTGGACCGTGCCGCGCCGGACCGTGAGGTCGAGACCGGCCAGGGCCTCCTTCTCGCCGTACCGCTTGCGCGCGCCCTCCACGAGGATCGCGTCCCCAGTCACTGCCATGTCGATTCCTCCAGAAATCGTCTTAGTCAAATTTGACCAGCTGCCGCCGACGGAGCAAGCTATGCCCTTCCCGGGGGTTAGTCAAACTTGATTAGCTTCTTCGGGCCGTGCGCGCGATCAGGTCGCGAAGGGGTTCTCCTCGCCCTCCGCGAGCACGCCGACGAACGGCTCGCCCTCGCCCGCGAACACGTACGCCCCGCCCTCGATCCGCTCGATCAGGCCGAGCGTCCACTCCTTGCCGGCGTCCGCCGAGTGGACCCACATGTGCATGATCTCGCCGATGTGCCCGAGCTGACCGGGGCCGCCCTCCGGCGTGTAGTACTCCGTGACCGCGGTCCGCCACTCGTCGAGCGCCCGCACCCGCTGCCGCAGCAGCTCCGCGGCCTCCGCCCGGGGCAGGTCCACGATGAAGCCGATGCCCGCCGACAGGACGTCCATCTTCTGGTCGTACGTGGTCAGCGCTTCGCGCAGCAGGGCGTAGTACTCCTCGAGACCGCGCTCCGTCAGCTCGTACTCGACGCGCGGCGGCCCGCCCACCGCGCTCGGCGCCACCTCGTGCGCGTGCAGCAGTCCCTGCTTCGCCATCTGCTTCAGCGCGTGGTAGATCGAGCCGGGCTTGGCGTGGGACCACTCGTGCGCGCCCCAGAACTCCAGGTCGTTGCGGACCTGGTAGCCGTGGGCGCGGCCGTGCTGCTTGACCGCGCCCAGGACGAGAAGACGGATCGCCGACATCCCACGTACCTCCTAGTCAATTTTGACCAGGGTACGCGCGCGTGGTCACCGCCCCTGTTCCGCCGCGATCAGTTCGAAGGAGGTCTTGCCGTCCAGGGACTCGCGGATGACGTCCGCGTGCCCGGCGTGCCGGCCGGCCTCCTGCACCAGGTGGAGCAGCATCCAGCGGACCGAGACCCGCCCGTCCTCGGGGAACCAGGGCGCCTTGGGCAGCGGGAAGGTGTCGTCCAGGCTCGGCACCGAGCGGATGTACTCCTCGGTCTCCTTCGCCACGCCCGCCCAGAACTCCACGATCTCGGGGATCGTCTCCTCGTCCACGAGCCGGAAGCCCTCGCCCCAGGTCTCCTGGGAGCGCTGCCGCTCGTTCGGCGACTGCTGGGCCAGCCGGAGCCAGTTCAGCTCGACCTCGGCGACGTGCTTGAGCAGCCCGGAGAGGCTGAGCTCGCTGGCGCTGGGGCGACTCGCCGCCTGCTCCTCGGTGAGACCGAGGAGGGAGCGGCGGATCGCGGCACGCTGGGCCTCGACGAAGTTGAGGAGCGCGCCGCGCTCGTCGCCGTGAGCCTCCGTGGGAACCAGAGCCACCATGATGTCCGCCTTCCGTAGCTGAACCTTTTCGACACCGACCACGCTACGGAGGCTTGCGGACAGGGAGTGTCCTCAAGAGCGCAGTGTCCTCAAGCGGGCAGCGTCCTCAAGCGGGCAGCGTCCTCAAGCGGGGAGTGCCCTCAAGCGGGGAGTGCCCTCAAGAGGGCAGTGTCCTCAGGCGGGGACCGCCCCCAGGGGGAATCAGAAGGGGAAACGGCTCCGGCCGTGCTGGATCGAGATCCACTTCTGGGTGGTGAAGCTCTCCACCATCGCCTCGCCGTTGAGCCGCCCGACGCCCGAGTGCTTCTCGCCGCCGAAGGGCACGATCGGCTCGTCGTGCACGGTGCCGTCGTTGATGTGGATCATGCCGGTGTGGATGCGCTTGGCGACCCGTACGCCCCGCTCGACGTTCCCCGTGTGGACGGCACCGCTGAGCCCGTACGGGGTGTCGTTGGCGATCCGTACGGCCTCCTCCTCGCCGTCGAACGGGACGATCAGGGCGACCGGTCCGAAGATCTCCTGGCCCAGGATCGCGTCGTCCGGGGCGAAGCCCGTGAGGACGGACGGGGAGACGAGGTTGCCGTCGACCGTGCCGTGCAGGAGCGCCGTGGCGCCCGCCTCGACCGTCTGGTCGACGAGCGAGGAGACGGCCTCCGCCTGCTGGGAGTTGATGAGCGGACCGATGTGGGTGGCGGGGTCGGCGGGGTCGCCGACGCGCAGGGTCTTCACCTTCGCCACGAACTTCTCGGTGAACTCCTCCTCCACCGTCCGGTCCACCAGGATCCGGTTGGCGGCCATGCAGACCTGCCCCTGGTGCACGAAGCGGCTGAAGACGGCCGCGTCGACCGCGTAGTCCACGTCGGCGTCGTCGAGGACGATCAGGGCGCTGTTGCCGCCGAGTTCGAGGACGGCGTGCTTGAAGTTCTGCGCGCAGACCGTCGCGACGTGGCGGCCGACCTTGTCGGAGCCGGTGAAGGAGATGACCTTCGGGACGGGGTGGGTCAGGAGCGCGTCGCCGATCTCGGCGATGTCGGTGACGACGACGTTCAGCAGACCGGCCGGGAGGCCGGCCTCCTCCAGGACCTTGGCGACGAGGGTGCCACCGCAGATCGGGGTGTTCTGGTGCGGCTTGAGGACGACGGCGTTGCCGAGGGCCAGCGCGGGCGCGACCGACTTGATCGACAGGAGGAAGGGGAAGTTGAAGGGGGAGATGACACCGACGACGCCGACGGGGACGCGGTAGACGCGGTTCTCCTTGCCGTCGACCGGGGACGGCAGGATGCGCCCCTCGGGGCGCAGCGCCAGCTGCACCGCCTCGCGCAGGAACTCCTTGGCGAGGTGCAGCTCGAAGGCCGCCTTGAGACGGGTGCCGCCGAGCTCGGCGACGATCGTCTCGGCGATCTCCTCCTCACGGTCCTCGACGATCCGCAGCGCACGCTCGAAGACGAGCCGACGGGTGTACGGGTTGGTCTCGGCCCACTCGGCCTGGGCGCGCTCCGCGGCACGGTACGCGCGGTCGACCTCACCGGCGGTGGCGACCGTGATCGACGCGAGCTTCTCCCCCGTGTACGGGTTGAAGTCGATGATGTCCCACGAGCCGCTGCCGGGCTTCCACTCGCCGTCGATGTACTGGTGGGCCAGGTCGGTGAAGTGCGACATGGATCGAGACCCCTCTACCCGCTCTACTTCCGCACGGATGACAGAAGTGACGTGGAAACGCCGAAACGTCGGCACTGATGTCACGTCATCGTACTGATGTGTCAGGTGAGTTGGAGGAGTCCCCGAAGAAGGTCCCGACTTTCGGCCGGATCCGGCCCTTCCTTCTGCAGCCGCTCCATCACACGCTGGTACTGGGCGACCTCCTCGCGCTTGTCGAGGTAGAGGGCGCTGGTGAGTTGCTCCAGGTAGACGATGTCGGAGAGGTCGGACTCGGGGAAGCTCAGCATCGTGAAGGCGCCGCTCTCGCCGGCGTGCCCGCCGAAGCTGAAGGGCATGATCTGGAGCGTGACGCCCGGGTGCTCGGAGATCTCGATCAGATGCCTCAACTGGCCCCGCATGACGGACCGGTCGCCGTAGGGGCGGCGCAGCGCGGCCTCGTCGAGCACGGCGTGGAACTGCGGGGCGCGCTCGGAGACGAGGACCTTCTGCCGTTCGAGGCGGAGCGCGACGCGGCGGTCGATCTCGGCGGCCGGGGCGCCGGGCATGCCCCGGGTGACGACGGCCTGGGCGTACGCCTCGGTCTGCAACAGGCCGTGGACGAACTGGACTTCGTAGACGCGGATGAGGGAGGCGGCGCCCTCCAGGCCGACGTACGTCTGGAACCAGCCCGGCAGGACGTCGCCGAAGCTGTGCCACCAGCCGGCGACGTTGGCCTCGCGGGCGAGCCCGAGGAGCGAGCCGCGCTCGGCCTCGTCCCCGACCCCGTACAGCGTGAGCAGATCCTCGACGTCCCTGGCCTTGAAGCTCACCCGTCCCAACTCCATACGGCTGATCTTGGATTCGGACGCGCGGATCGAGTAACCGGCCGCCTCGCGGGTGATCCCGCGCGACTCGCGCAACCGCCTCAGCTGTGAGCCCAGCAGGATGCGCCGCACCACACTCCCGCTCGCTCCGCCCGATTCGCCTGCGGTCACGGCTCCCAGCCTCCCCTTACGGTGTCGAGCCCCCGTCGAGCCCCGGATTCTGCCACCAAACGCTTCAGCGCGTACACATTCGATTACGGAAAGACGGCGAGATCCGGGCAGTCGCGGAAAGTTCCCCTTCCGCGGCGGACGACTTATGCACAGATTAGGCACGGGGACGGACAGGTCCGGCGCGTGCACGTGCATCTGCCCTTGCATCCAGTGGTCGCATTCGGAACCATGGACCCCGCGCAGCCGCGTACTCGTTCGTGTTGTCGTGTTGTCGCACCACAGTCGCGATTCCCGGGAGTGCCTCGCATGGGGACGAATGGATCGACCGTGCTCGAGCCGTTACGGCAGGGCCTTCCGCCGATCGATCCCGGCGCCGTCTCCACCTCCGCCTCGTGCGCGCTGCCCGCGCGGTACGAAGCCGTGCGCGGAGCCCGGAAGTTCACCAGCTCGACACTCGACCGCTGGGAGCTGACCGAGCGCTTCGACGACGTGGCCCTGGTCGTCTCCGAGCTCGTCACCAACGCGCTGCGCCATGCGGTGCCCGCCGACGCGCCTCAGGAAGAAGGCCAGAATCCACCGGTTCGCCTGCATTTGATGCGCTGGTCCTCACGCCTGGTGTGCGCCGTGCGCGACCCCAGTCGGGAGAGCCCGGAGGCGCGCGGCGGCGAGGAGGACTTCGCCGCCGAGTCGGGACGCGGACTGTTCCTGGTGGACTCGTTCAGCGACAGCTGGGGCTGGCATCCGCTCGCCGGCACGCTGCGGGGCAAGGTGGTGTGGGCGCTGTTCCGGATCGGTCCGGAGTAGCCGCGCCGCACACCGTACGGACGGACGACGGACGAACGACGGACGTACCGGCGTACCGGCGTACCGGCGTACCGACGTACCGACGTACCGACGTACCGACGACGAAGGAAGGGCCCCGGCCGCATCGGCCGGGGCCCTTCTTCCGTATGCCAGTGGCCTGTGGGTCCGTGGTCAGTGGCCCGTGGGTCCGTGGGCTGTGGTCAGCAGCCCGTGAGTCCGTGGTCCGTGGTCAGCGGTCCACGCATCCGCTCGCGCTCACACCAGGTGGTCGAACTCGCCGTCCTTGACGCCGAGGAGGAGCGCCTCGATCTCCGCCGGCGTGTAGACGAGGGCGGGGCCTTCGGGGTGACGCGAGTTGCGTACGGCAACGTTTCCCCCCGGCAGTTTGGCGAACTCCACACAGGATCCCTGGGAGTTGCTGTGCCTGCTCTTCTGCCACACGACGCCTCGCAGCTCCGTGGCCGCCATGCCGTTGTACGCGCGATGCGCATGATGCACTGGTAGCTCCCCGAGTTGCTTGGTGCAGGTGTCAACTTCCTCGGATCATAGCTGTGTTCATATGCCGATGCATGAGCAGATGCACGTGCACGGGGGGTGGCGTAGCGGCTACGCGACAGAGCGTGCTACCAGCGAGTACGGCGCCGCGCCCACCCTCACCCTACGGGTCCCGATCTTCGATCGGCGGCCCAGGAAGACACCGCCCCCGCAGCGCCCCCAGCACCGCCCCCGCTCAGGAGGGTTCGCTCCTGGGGATCAGAGGCAGCTCGGAGAGGAGTTCGCCCGACCGGTCGTACAGCGCCGTGCCGACCTCGCCCATTCCCGGCCCGGTGTGCACGTACCAGACGCCCCAGCCCGGCTTGCCCGGCAGTTCGAGCAGGGTGGCGACGACCTTGCGGCCCTCGGCGTTCTTCAGCTCGACGCGGCCCGCCGCACGGGTCCCGTAGTAGAGCCCCGAGTGGAAGGCCCCCTTCGGGTTGCCCTCGCTCTGATGGCTCACGCCCGGCTCCATCACGTCGATGTTGCCGTCCGTGACGCTCCGGACGTTCTCCATGCCGTCCGGCCCGACCCAGTGCTTGCCCTCGGCCGTCAGCCAGACCTTCCAGCCCTTCCCCGCGTTCACCCGCTCGCCGGAGGCCACGACCCTGATCGGGGTCGGGCCCGGCGCCGGCGGTCCGTCGCTCGTGCGGACCGACGGCGCCGAGGTCGGGACGACGGTCGGCGGGACGGCGACGGGAGCCGGTCCCGGGCCCGCCGGGGACGGGCGTACGGGGGTCAGGACGACGACGACGGCCACCACGGACGTCGCGACCGCGAGCACCGAGAGGGCCGACAGCGCGGTCGTACGGCGCCGGCGGCGCGCCCTGCCCGCACGCCGGACGGCCTCCAGGGGGAGCGGCCCCGGGGTGACGTCGGAGGCGGCCCGGGCGAACACCGCGTGCAGGTCGGGCTCAAGGCAGGGGTCGGACGGGGAACAGGAGTCGGGCCGGGAACAGGAGTCGGGCCGGGGATCGGGGGGTGTCGTCGGCCTTGCGGGGGTCATCGTCGGGCTCCGGTAGGGGCGGGGAGAGGCGGGGCGGGGACGGTGACGAGCCCCGGGTGGGCACGCAGCGCGGACAGACCGCGCCGGGCGTGGGTCTTGACCGTGCCGATCGAGCAGTTGAGCACGCTCGCGATCTCCAGCTCGGTCAGATCCTCCCAGTAGCGGAGCACCATGACCGCGCGTTGACGGGCGGTCAGATCCGCTAACGCGGCCAGCAGCGCGGTGCGTTGCTCGACCGCCTCCGCATGCCCCGCGGAGGTGTGGCGCAGCGACTCCGGCAGGACCGGCGTCAGGAGATGGACGACCCGCTTCCGGCGGACCCGGCTGAGGTTGTTGTTGATCAGCGCCCGGCGTACATAGAGGTCGATCTCCCCGCGCGGAACCCGCCGCCACCGCGCGTACACCTTGGCGAGCGTCGTCTGCACCAGGTCCTCGGCCTCGTGGAAGTCCCCGGTCAGGAGCTGGGCCGTCCGCACCAGACGCGGCCAGGCGGCGACGGCGAACTCGGTGAATCCGTCGTCCTCCGAGGTCGCGGCCACCCTGGTGGTCGCGATCGCCCTGGCGGTCGGGGCCGTCCCAGTGGTCGCGGCCGTCCTGGTGGCCCCGGCGGTCCCGGTGGCCCCGGCGGCCGTCTTGGCCTCGGCGACCCGGGTGGCTTCGGCGACCTCGGCGACCTCGACGATCTCGGCGATCTCGGTGACCGCGGCGACCTCGGCGACCTCGGTGACGGACTCGTGCGGCACGGTGTCGGACCTCGCGATCGGTCGGTGGACGGTGGCTCGACGGAGCCGTGGAGCGGAGTGGGTGAGGCGGCGGGGCCCGCCCCGTGCCGGGCCCCGCCACGTTTCTGCCGCGGTCAGCCGCGGCCGGCCGGGAAGTCGAAGCCCGGGAGCTCGGCCAGGAGCTTGCCCGCGCGGTCGTAGAGAGTGACGCCGAGGCTGCTGCCGCCGTTCCCGTCCGCCGGCACGGTGTGGGCGTACCAGACGCCCCAGTCGGGGCGGCCGGGAAGGGCGATGAGGGTGGCGACCGTCTTGTGGCCCTCGCCGTCGCTCAGTTCGACGCGGCCCGCCTTGCGGGTCCCGTAGTAGAGGCCGGAGTGGAAGACGCCCGTCGCGTCGCCCTCGCTCTGGTGGCTCACGCCGGGCTCGGAGCGGTCGATGTTGCCGTCGACGACGCTGCGGAAGTTCTCGTAGCCGTCCGGGCCCGTCCAGTGCTTGCCGTCGCGGGTCAGCCACACGGTGAAGCCCCCGCCGGCGTCCACGCGCCGGCCGGGACGGACGGTGCGGACCGGGTTCGGGGCGGGCGCGGCGGCCTTGGCCGGGGTGACCTTCCCTGGCTCGGTCCGGGCCGCGGTCCCGGTCGCGGGAGAAGCGGCGGAGGCCGCGGAGGTCGTGGAGGCCGCGGAGGCGGTGGAGGTCGTGGAGGCGGTGGAGGTCTCCGTGGGCGCTCCGACGGCCGACGGTGCCGCGATCGCCACGGCCGCCACGACGCCGGCCGCCGCCAGCCAGTACTTCTTCATGCGGATGCTCCTGGGATGGGATGTCGGTGGAGGACCGCGTACGTCCGCGCCCCTCTTCCCCTACCAACTCCGCCCGACCGCGTGCCGGATGACATGCTCGCGAAATTCGTCCGGGACGGCGTGCCCGCCGGGCGGTGGGCGGCGCTACCGCGCACGCGCCCGCGTGGAGTCCGTCAGGGCCGTCGTGACCTCGTCCAGGGCCTCCAGGAGGAGGACCGCGCCCTTGTGCAGCAGGAAGTGGTCCGGCGCGTCGCCGGACCAGGCGTCGACCGTCTCGCGCAGCTCGTCCCAGCCGGGCGCCCTGCGCTCCCGTACGTCCTTGGCGCCCCGTTCCGTCGCACGGCGCAGGGACTCCGCGAGGGTCGCGGCGGCCGGCACGGGCGGGGCGCCGGGCTCCGGCAGGTGCGCCTCCATGAGCATCGCGACCCGCCCGAACTCCGCGAGCGCGTGGTCGGCCTGTTCGGTCGCCGCGTGCGAGAGGCCCCGGTGCCGTACGGGTTCGTGCGTCGCCCTCTCCACGGCCTCCTGCCAGGCGATACGGGCCTCGCGGGTGTTCAGGAGCGCCTCGCGGACATCGGGGCTGCCGGGGCCGATCGGGTCGGCGTACCGCGCGATGACGACCGCCCCGTACCCGCCCACCGACGTCAGCCAGTCCGCGAGCCGGCCGCGCAGCCTGGGCGTCTCCCAGGCCGGGTAGACGGCGTACGCCAGCATGGCGAGGACCCCGCCGAGCAGGGTCAGCGTCACCCGGTCGCGTACCGTCTGGCCGACGCCGGCGCCCTCCATGCCGAGCAGGAAGACGACGTACGCGGCGACGAAGACCTGACTGGCGGCATACCCCGTCCGGATGAACAGGTACATCGCGAAGGCGCACACGACCGCGAGCCCGGCCGACAGGTACACGCCCGGGTGGGCCGACTGCACGACCGCCGTCGCCAGGGTCACCCCGACGAGCGTGCCGCCGAACCGCGCCACCGAGCGCGCGTACGTCTGCGAGAAGTCCGGGCGCATCACCATGACCGAGGCCATCGGCGCCCAGTAGCCGTGCCCGAGGGGGAGCACCGTGCCCAGCAGGTAGCCGGCGGCCGTGACCGACGAGACGCGGATCGCGTGGCGCAGGATCGGCGAGTCCCGGCGCAGCTCGGCGCGCGCCTTCGCCACGACGATCGGGGTCAGACGGACGAGGGTGGGGCGTTCCCGGGGTGTGGCGCCGTGGCCCGAGGTCTCCGTCCTCGGATCGGCCGTGTCGACGACGTCGCCGAGCAGCGCCGTGAGGCGGATGGCGGCGCGGCGGGGCGGGCCGTGCAGGATCGAGAGGGTGTCCGGGCTGTGGAGCGTGGCGACGGCGGGTGCGGGGAGGATGACCGGTTCGCCGTGCCGGATCGCGTGCGCGGCGGCGTCCAGGACGGTGCCCGCCGCCCCGAGCAGCTCCTGTACGCGCGCGCGTGCCGGGCCTTCCTCCGGGACGCCGACGGCCGGGTCGGCGAGGGAGGCGAGGACCGGGCGGATGCGCTCGGCGAGGCCGCGGGCGCCGTGGAGCTCCGCCGGGCGGCGACGGGCCTGGCCGGGTGTCACGGAGGCCGCGCTGCGGGCGGTCATGAGGGGCAGGGGGTCGAACGGAGCGACCGGGTCGTGGCGCAGGCGGCGGGCGTAGTCCGCCTCCGCGGCGAGCGCGTCCGCGAGGGCGTCGCGCTGGGCGCCCCAGTGGCGGACCGGGAGGAGGACGACCAGGCCGGCCTGGACCACACCGCCCGCGAAGATCATGACGGCGTGGCCGGCGGCGGTCGCGACGGAGGTGGGGAGGGTGACGGTCACCAGCATGATCGCCACGTTGGAGGAGGCGATCATGCCGGCGGTGGGCCCCGCGGCCCAGGCGAGACCCGAGAGGAAGGTCCAGAGGACCAGCAGGGCGAGGAAGAGGATCTCCTCGGAGCCGACGAGATAGCCGAGGAAGGTCGACACGGCGAGGCTGGCGCCGGATGCGAGGGCGAGGGTGGGGCGGGGGCGCCAGGAACGCTGGAAGGTCGCGATGGCCGCCTGGAAGGCGCCGAAGGCGGAGGAGGCGGCGACGGCGGGGCCGAAGACGGCGAGCGAGAAGCCCATGACGAGGGCGAGCCCGAGGGCGGCGCGGGCGGCGACGACGGGGTCGAGCCGCCGCCGCTCGACGGTGAGCCCGGAGCGGGCGGTCTCCTTCAACGCCCGGAGCCAGCTCATGCCCCGAGCGTATCCGCGGCACGGACATAACGGCTCATTTCTCCCATGCGTGGGATTCTGTGTGCATGACGTCCGATGTCACGGCCGCCGAGTGGGCCGTGCGGCAGGTCGCCTCGGTCCGGGACGACCCCGCCGGGCGGATGGCCCTGATGGAGCGGTGCTACTACGGCCCGTTCGGCAAGGCGCCCCAGCACCTGCCGTTCCGCCGGGCGGCGATGTCGTTCATGCGCTGGCAGCTGCGGCGTGGGGTGCTCCAGCCGGGCTTCGCCGAGCGGCCCGGCAGCCCGTGGTGGCGCGCGGTGAACGAGCGCATCCTGCGGGACGGCTGCGAAGCGGTGGGGCTGAGCGGAGGGCTCCCCGGGCGGCCCTCGTCCCCCTCGGTCCACCACTGGCTGTCCTTCGTCCACTACCCCACCGCCCGCGCCTGGTACCGGGCGCACAACGGGAGCGTGGTCGCCGGCTACCTCGACCACCGCGACCTCGCGGAGGCCGAGACCGAGGCCGAACGGTTCTTCATGAACGTCGTCCTCTGCCGCGTGCTCTACTCCCACGCCCTCGTCGCCGCGCCCGGCCTCTCACTCGGCCGGCTGCGCCCGCTCGCGCCGTTCCTCGGTGACCCGAGGCTGGGGATGGCCGGGGTCTTCCTCCAGCTGTCCCGTGTGCTCCCCGACGAGTACCCGCTCCGCGACAGCGTGCGGACCTATCTGCGCGGCGAGGTCGGCTTCGGCCGCCTCGTCGACTTCGGCGTGATCGTGCCGCGCCTCCAGCAGCTGTACGAGTGGTCGGCCCACGAACTCGTGGCCCCGGGCCTGCTCGACTGCGTCCGCGACGGCTCCCTCGTCTACGCCTGGGCGTACGAGGACCGGAACGTCTGGAGGCCCCCGGAGACGTTCACGGTCCGACTGGCCCACCGGGCCCTGCCACCCGAGGGGCGAGCCCGGCGGCGGCCCTGACGGGGGCGGCCGGAGGGGGCGGACCGGACGAGGGCGGCCGGAGGCAGCGGCCCTGACGGGGGCGGCCGGAGAGGGCGGACCGGACCGGGGTGGGACGGGGAGGGTCGCCGAGGCACCCCGGCAGGGGCAGGACAGGGAAGGGCGCCGGCGCACCCGCCTCAGCGCCTGTCCTCGGCGCCTGATCTCGGCGCCCGTCCTCAGCGGCCCGCCCCCTCAGCCCCGGCCCTCGACCCCCCGCCGCTCCGGTCCGAGCCCCGCTCGGTCCGCCGCCGAGGCTCCGTGCGTCCAGCCCTCCTCGTCCCAGGCCGCACGCACGCGCGTGGCGCGGGTTTCCGGGAAGAGTTCGTCCGTGCGGGTGGTGACCGCCAGGTCCCTGGAGGCGAGGGCCGGGAGGAGGGTCGGGGCCTCGGAGGCCACGCGGCGGGACGTCGCCGCGAGACGCGCGCCGAGCCGGTTCGCGTACGCCAGCAGGAAGGACTGCCGGAACGACTTCGTGCGCTTGCGGCCGCCCGCCCGCTGCTCCGCCTCCGCCCGCGTCATCGCCGCCGTCCCCTGCACCAGCAGCGACGTGTACAGCAGCTCCACGGGGTCGAGATCCGCCTCGAAGCCGACCACCGTCGAGAAGCCGTACGTCTCGTTCCACACCGCCCGGCAGTGGTTCGCCGTCGCGACCGCGTCGAGCAGGATCGCCTTGGCCTGCTCGTACGGCGGCTCCACCCCGATCCGGATCGCCCCCGGCGTCTCCGGCGACGGCGCCCCCGCCGCGAGCGTCGCCTCGTCCAGGCTGTGCCGCGCCATCAGCTCCTGCGCCTTGGCCGTGAGCGCCTCCGCCTCCTCCGGGTACCCCGTCGCCTCCGCCTTCGCGAGCAGCGCACGGATCCGGGTCAGCATCCGCGGCTCCCCGGCCGTCGCAGGCGGCAGCGCCTCCCCCGGCACCGGGCCGACCGCGTCGAGCCTCGGCAGCCGGACCAGGAGCCGGTACAGCTCCAGGACCGTCGTCGCGTACGAGAAGCGGTCCGTCGGCCGGCCGGGCGACGCGTCCAGTTCGTCGAGCTGGGCCCGCCAGCGGTGCGGCAGCCTCTCGTAGCGGGCCGTCTCGGTCAGGACCAGGTCGGTCAGCACCCGGAGGTGCGTGTCGGAGAGGTCGCGGCGGGCGATGCGGACGAGGTCCGCGGGCTGCCAGCCCCGCCCCCACAGGGTCCGGACGAACTCCTCGCCGCGCCGGGCCAGTTCCGTGTCGGCGTCCCGGTCGGCGGCCAGCAGGGACGCCGCCGTGTCGAGGGACCCGTCGTCGCTCGCGTACAGGGCCTCGAAGGCCCTGTCGACCGTACTGCCGGTGCTGCCGGTACTGCCGCTGCTGCCGGGGTCTCCGCTCCTGCCGCTGCTCCTGCCGCTGCCGGTGTTGCTCGTGCTTCCGGTGTCGCTGGTACTCACGCCGTCCTCGTGTCCCATGCCTCGCGCGACCGGGCGATCACCGAGCGGTGGTCGAGCGACCAGTCGACGAGCTGCTTGATCAGATGGGTCATGCTGCGCCCGGTCTCCGTCAGCGCGTACTCGACCTGCGGCGGCGTCGTCGGGTACACCGTCCGCGAGACGAGCCCGTCGCGTTCGAGACGGCGCAGCGTGAGGGTCAGCATCCGCTGCGAGATCCCGGTGACGAGCCGCTGGAGTTCCCTGAACCGCCGCGGTCCCGCCGCGAGTTCGACGACCACGTGCACGGTCCACTTGTCGCCGAGCCGGTCCTGGACGTCCCGTACCCCGCAGTCCTCCGCGCAGCTCACCAAGGGTTCGGTGGTTACCTCCGCGTGCCCCTCGGACATCGATGTGCCTCCTTCCGCGATCTTCCCCGTCCCCCCACGATGGTCTCAGCCATCCCGTCGTCACCACGGCCCCAGGGGGAAACATGCTGCTCGTCACCGGTGTCTCCGGTGCTCTCGGCTCGCTCGTCGCCGAACGGCTCGCCGGTCGCGAGGACGTCGTCCTCGGCACCCGCGCGGGGCTCCCCGGCGCCCGCCGTCTCGACTTCGACGCGCCCGAGACACTGCCGGAGGCCTTCGCCGGGGTGGAGACGGTGCTGCTCGTCTCGGCAGGCTACGGGGAGGACGACACGGTCGTGGCCCGTCACGAGGCCGCGATATCGGCAGCGGAGGCGGCGGGCGTGCGCCACGTCGTCTACACCAGCCTCTCCGGCTACGGCGACCACCTCACGTACGCGCTCGCCCACCGCTGGACCGAACGGCGGCTGCGGAGCTCCGCCACCCTCGACTGGACGATCCTCCGCAACGGCCTCTACGCCGAGTTCCTGGCCTGGATCGCCAGGCCCGACGCCGAGAACCGGATCACGGGCCCGCTCGGCGAGGGCCGCCTCGCCGCCGTCGCCCGCGCGGACCTCGCCGACATCGCGGTCTCGGTCGCGACGGACCCGGCCGCCCACCGGAACCGGGTGTACGAGCTCGTCGGCGAGCGCGCCCTGGGCGGCGCCGGCCTCGCGGAGGCCCTGGGCGCCACGTACGCCCCCGGCACGCTCGCCGACGCGCGCGCCGCGATCGCCGCGTCCGGGGCGGTGCCGTTCCAGGTGCCGATGCTGGCGAGCACGTACTCGGCGATCGCCCACGGCTTCATGGACGGTGAGGAGGTGAAGAGCGACCTCCGCGCCCTGCTGGGCGGCCGCGAACCGCTCGACGCGCTCGACGTGTACGTGAAGGCCGTACGGGAGAGCTAGACCCGGTCCGGGGCGGGCAGCCCGCGCACGGGTGGTCGGACCCGGCTCGGGGGCAGGGCCGCGGCTGCAGGCCGGGACGGAGACAGGGCCGCGGCTCGGGGGCAGGGCCCCGGCTCCGGGGTAGGGCCAGGCATACCCCCTGGACGCCCGCCAGTGGTCGTGATCGGCGGCCGCGCGAACGGTTCGCTTGAGCCATGACCCCGACGCTCTCGAACACCCCCGCGGCCACCCCCGTCACGGCCTCCGTCACGACCCCCGTCACGACCTCCGTCACGGCCTCCGCGACGGCCTCCACCTCCGCCGTACGGCTCCGCCGGCTCACCCGTCACCACCGGGACGTCCGCGCGCTCGACGGCGTCGACCTCGACTTCCGCGCCGGGACCTTCACCGCCGTCATGGGCCCCTCGGGCTCCGGCAAGTCCACGCTGCTCCAGTGCGCGGCCGGGCTCGACCGGCCCACCTCCGGGCAGGTGGAGGTCGGCGGGGTCGCCCTCGAAGGGCTGAGCGAGCGGCGGCTGACCCTGCTGCGGCGGGACCGGATCGGTTTCGTCTTCCAGTCCTTCAACCTGCTGCCCGCGCTCACGGCCGCGCAGAACGTCGCCCTGCCCCTCCGGCTCGCCGGCCGCCGCCCGTCCCGTAACGAGATCCGGGAGGCGCTGGCCCGGGTCGGACTCGCGGGGCGGGAGCGGCACAGGCCGGGCGAGTTGTCGGGCGGACAGCAACAACGGGTGGCGATCGCAAGGGCGTTGATCACGCGCCCGGCCGTTCTCTTCGGCGACGAGCCGACCGGCGCGCTCGACTCGACGACGAGCCGCGAGGTGCTCGACATGCTGCGGGAGCTGGTCGACCACGACGGTCAGACGATCGTCATGGTCACCCACGACCCGGTGGCGGCGGCCCGCGCGGACCGGGTGGTCTTCCTGGTCGACGGGCGGGTGGCGGGCGAGCTTCCGGACCCGACGGTGGAATCGGTCGCGGCACGGATGACCGCGCTGGAAACGCCCGCGCCGAAGACGACCACGCCCGAATCGGTGACGACCCGGACGACCACACCGGAAACACCCGCACCACGAACGACCACGCCCGAATCGGTGACGGCCCCGACGACCACGCCGGAAACGGTCGCGCCGGTCTCCGAGCCGGGTCCGGACCGGACCGCCGCCTCCCCCACCGGGAGCGCCCCGTGCTGACCGTCGTCCTCTCCGGCCTCCGGGCCCGCTGGGCCTCCTTCCTCGGCGGGTTCGTCGCCCTCGCGCTCGGCGTGGGACTGCTCGCCACCATGGGCCTCGGGCTGTCCGCGACCTTCCACGCGCCCGAGCGTTCCCCGCAGCGCTTCGCCTCCTCGCCCGTCGTGGTGCAGGGTCAGGACCGGCTCACACTGGACGTACGGCGCGGACCCGGGACCGCGTCCGTGGTGCAGCGACTCGACCGTCCACAGCCTGTGGACAACGATCTGCTCCGCGAACTGAAGGCCCGCTGGACCGTCACCCCGTCCGGCGGACCCGACGCCGTCGGCGTCGACGCCCCCGCCGCCGAGGTCCGCGCCCTCGTCGGCGATCGTGCCCAGGTCCTCACCGGCGGCGAACGGCGGCGCGCCGACCCCGACCCTGATCGTGACGCCGACGCGCTCGTCGGCGTCAACGCCCTCCTCGGCACCTCCGGCGGTGTCACCGCCTTCGTCTCCGTCTTCGTCGTCGCCTCCACCTTCGCCTTCGCCGTCGCCCTGCGCCGCCGCGAGTTCGGGCTGCTCAGGACCGCAGGAGCCACCCCCGGGCAGATCCGCCGGCTCCTCCTCGCCGAGGCCGCGGCGCTCGGCGTCCTCGCCTCCGCCACCGGATGCGTGCTCGGCGCGGCCGGCGCGCCGCTGCTCGCCAGGACGCTCGTCGACGGCGGCCTCGCGCCCGCGTGGTTCACGGTCGGCGGCCCGGTCTGGCCCTTCCACGTCGCGTTCTGGACGGGCGTGACGGTCGCCCTGGCCGGGGCGGTCGCCGCGTCCCGGCGGGCCGGGAAGGTCGGCCCGGCGGCCGCGCTCCGCGAGGCGGACGTCGACGCCGACACCCTGCCCCTCGGCCGTGCCCTGCTCGGTGCGGGACTGCTCCTGGCCGGCCTGGGGCTCCTCGTCTGGACGTACGCCACGGACCCGTCCGCGCTGCTCAAGCGGAAGACGTACACGACCCTCCCGATGCTCCTGATCACCGGCATCGCCCTGCTCTCCCCGCTCCTGGTCCGGCCGGTGGCCCGGCTGCTGAGGCTGCGGGGGGCCGTCGGGACGCTGGTACGGGAGAACAGCGCCGCCTCCGTCCGCCGTACGGCCGCCGTCGCCGCCCCCGTCCTCGTGACCGTGGCGCTCGCCGGGACCCTCTTCGGCTCGGCGGCGAGCGTCACGCGCGCGAAGGGCACCGAGGGGCGCGAGCAGACGGCCGCGGAGTACGTGGTGGCAGGCCCGGCCCTGAGGCCGGTGACGGCGCCCGCCGGGGCCGTCGTCTCCCCCACCGGGCCGACCTCGGTCTTCGTACGGGACGGGGACGCGGCCGTCGTGAAGTACGGGGCGCGGGCGGTCGCCGATCCGGCGGCCTTCGCCGAGCTCGCCCGGCTGCCCGTGGTCGCCGGCGATCCGCGGGACCTCGACGACCGGTCGATCGTCGTCAACGAGGAGTTCGAGCGGCGCCGGGTGGGCGAGACGGTCGAGGTCTGGCGGGCGGACGGAAGCGGTCCGGTACGGCTCCGGATCGCGGCCGTCCTCGCCCTCGGCACCGGCGACAACGGCCCGTACGTCACCCGGGCGAACGCCCCCGGCTCCGTCCCCGACCGGATCGACGCACGCGGCGGCGGTACGGCCACGGTGCGGGCCCTGGAGGCGAGCGGCGGCACCGTCAGGACGGCCGACGCGTGGGCCGACGCCGAGCGCCCCCCGGGCGGCAGCCCGCAGGCCCGGCTCGGCATGGTCCTGGTCCTCGGCATCGCCCTCGTCTACACGGTGATCGGCCTCGCCAACACCCTGCTCATGGCGACCTCGGTGCGGGGCGGAGAACTGGCCTCCCTCCGGCTCGCCGGGGCCACCCGGGCCCAGATCCTGCGGGTGGTGACGGGCGAGGCGACCCTCGCCGTGGCGATCGGCACCCTGCTCGGCCTCGCGGTGACCGCGCTGGTCCTCGGCACCCTGGGAGCGGGCCTCGCCGCCCTCTCCGCCCCGGTGGCCCTGGCCCTCCCGTGGGCCACGGTCGGCGCGACGGCGGGCGGGTGCGCGGCGGTCGCGATCGCCGCCTCGGCCCTCCCCGCGTGGCGCCTGACGCGCTGAGCGGCGATGGTGGGACGGACGGGGCGGTGACCGGGGTCGGAGCCGGGTCACCGCCCCGTCCACGCACGTCCCGCACGTCCACGCACGTCCACGCGCGGCCCCGCCCGCCCCGCACGGCCACGCCCGCCCCGAACCGCCCCAGACGGCCGCGCCCGCCCTGCCCGTCCCTCGCCCGCCCCGTGCGAAACGCCTTGCGGCGCGCTCCCGGGGACGACGATCATCGGTCGTGTGCCGGGACAGCGGAAGCGCAGGAGACAGCGACAGCGGGAGCTCGTGGACCTCTCGCGCGCGGCGGACCGTTTCGGCCCGGATGCCGGGCGCTGGGAGCTCTGCTACACGACGGAGGACGAGTCGGAGTGGCAGGCGGAGCTCCGGAGGCTACGCACCGAGGAGCCGGGCCTCGACTGGGACGCGGTCCGGCTGGACATGCTCTGCGGGCGCTCGACGCACCCGACGACGTACCGACTGAGCCTCTTCGTCCCCCACCCGGCCCCGGAGCGGCCCCCTGCCGCGCCGATCCCGCCTCCGGAGGAGCGGGAGGAAGGCGCCGGGCCGTAGTCAGTAACGCGAACGCCGACGCGAAAGGGCCGGGACGCACCCCCGTGCCGCCCCGGCCCCCGCTCGGCCCCGACTCAGGCCCCGCTCTCCCCTGCCCCTGCCCCCGACCCCGTGGACGCGGCCTTCGCCGCCCTCCACTCCGGAGCCAGGACCGACCAGACCTCCTCGTCGTGGCGCCGACCCCGGTAGGGGTAACTGCCCCTCAGGACGCCGTCCTTGCTCATGCCGAGGCGGCGGGCCACCGCGATGCTCGGCTCGTTGTCGGAGGACACCACCCACTCCACCCGGTGGATCCCGCGTACCTCGATCGCCCAGTCGACGAGGGTCCGCGCCGCCCGGGTCACCAGGCCCTTGCCGACCCCCGCCGGCTCCAGCCAGCAGCCGGCCTCGGCCCTGCCGTTCTTCGTGTCCAGCTGCCGGAGGATCACCGCGCCCACGAGGGTGCCGTCGGACCAGATGCCGTGGATGCGGCCCGAGTCGGCGGCCACCTTCTCCGCGTAGAGACGGAGGAACGCCCGACTGGACTCCAGGTCGGTGACGACGTCGGGAAGGCCGTTGCGCGCGCCGATGAACTCGCGTCCCCGGTCCATGTGCGCCAGGAACTCCTCCGCCTGCCACGGTTCGAGCGGGCGCAGCTCCGCGCCGTCGTCTCCCAGGGGTATCGCGTACATCGTCGTCGCCTTCCAGGTCGGGACCGCCGCTCACGACGGAGGGATCGCCCCACCCTCCCCCACCGCGCACCCGGAGTCACGGGAGTTACGGGAGTTACGGGTCCCCCGGATTCACGGGGTCGCGGGTCCCCGGATCCACGGAGTCACGGGGTCGCGGGGTCCCCGGAGTCACGGGGTCGCGGGGGCCCCGGAGTCACGGGGTCGTGGGGTCCCCGGACTCACGGGACCAGGATCAACTTCCCGCGCACGTGGCCCGATTCGCTCAGCTCCTGGACCCGCGCCGCCTCCTTCAGGGGGAGCGTGTCGGCGAGCCGGACCGCGAGGGTCCCGGCCGCCGCCCCGCGCGCGTGGGCGGTGAGTCCGGCCCGTACGGCGTCGGGGTCGCCCAGGGACCCGGAGAACACGATCCCGTACTTCTCCGCTTCCACGTCCGCGATCGTCACGATCCGTTCCTTCGCCGCCCCGACCCCGTCGGGCCCGTCCCCGCCGAGGAGCGCGATCGCGACCGGCAGCACCCCGTGCCCGGCCGCGTCGAAGACCGCGTCGACGCCGTCCGGGGCGGCGGCCCGCACCCGGTCGGCCAGACCCTCCCCGTACGCCACCGGGATCGCGCCGAGTTCGCGCAGGTAGGCGTGGTTGGACTCGGACGCACTGCCGATCACGGTGACCCCGGCGGCGACGGCGAGCTGGACGCCCACCGAGCCGACGACCCCCGCCGCGCCGTGCAGGAACAGCGTCTCGCCGGCCCGTACGCCGAGCAGGTCGAGGACCCGCTGCGCCGTCTCGCCCGCCACCGGCAGGCTCGCGGCGGTCTCCCAGGACAGCCCGGCCGGCTTCGGCACGATGATGTCGGCGATCGCGTACTCGGCGTAGGCGCCGGTCTTGGTCCAGCCGAGGACCTCGTCGCCGACCGTCAGACCGGTGACGCCCTCGCCGAGCCTGTCGACGGTGCCGGCGAACTCCAGGCCGGGGACGGCGGGGAAGGTCGTCGGGTAGAACTCCTCGACCCAGCCGTAACGGCGCTTCCAGTCCACCGGGTTGACCCCGACGGCCGCCACCTTGACGCGGACCTCGCCGGGACCCGGCTCCGGCACTGCGGCACCCGCCGTGTGACGCAGTACCTCGGGACCGCCGAACTCCTCGTACACGATCGCTTCCATCTCAGCCTCCACAGCCGCCCGTTCACTTCGACGGGTCCCAGCCTGCGGCCACGGCCACCCGCTCCCCGCCCTCCCAACGGCCAGTCCCACCTGGCCGAAAGACCGGCCGCTCCCCACCCCTTCCCGCGTACGCTCCCTCGCATGGACGCGCACACTCTGACCACCGCGTACGAGATCATCCGGCAGCCCCTCGGAGAGATCCTCCCCAAGGTCTCGGCCGCCCTCGCCCCGCTCGTCCCGCACGTGGACGCGGCCGAACTCTCCACCCACTGCGCCCACTCCCCCTTCAAGACCATGGGCGGTACGGAGCTGCTCACCGCCTCCGAACTGGCCCCGCTGCTCGCGGCCGGCGTGCCCGGGAGCCCCTGGCAGGGCGTGGCCACGATCGGCGGCCGGGAGCGCGAGGTCGTCGCCGTCACCAGCCACGCGACCCGGCGCGGGGCGGTGCTCGTGCTCGTACGGGAGGACGGCGGCGTCCCGGCGGGCGAGGCCGAACTCGCCGTGGCGCAGGCCCTGTGGGACCTGGTGGCGAGCCACTTCGACCGGTTCGCGACGGAGGCCCTGCCGGGGGCCCTGGCCCGGTCGCGGGCGGCGGCCGACACCCGCGCGCGCGTGATCGCGGAGCTGACCGCCACCCACTCCGCGGCCCTCTCCGGGGTCCTCGGGGTGCTGCGCAGCCGGGCCCTGGACGACACGACGGCCCGGGCGACCGCGACCGACCTGGCCGCGTCGGCGCTGATCGAGATGCGGGCGGCGCAGCGGCGGGACCGCGCGCTCGCGGAGGAACCCGCCCAGGACGCCTTCGAGCGGCTCGCCGGCGAACTCCGGCCGATGCTGCGGCACAGCCGGGTCAGGCTCGACCTGGGCGCGCCCGACTCGGACCGCTCGCTCGCGGCGGACGTCGCGCACAGCGCGCGGGCGATCGTCCGGTCCCTGCTCCTGATCGTCCTCGAACAGGACTCGGTGCACCGGATCCACGTCGGCTGGCAGCTCACCGAGCACGAGCTGCGGGTCTCGGTACGGGACGACGGTGCGGGCGCGCTCGCCCCCTGCGACCTGGGCGCGGGCACGATCAAGGACCGGCTCGACGTGCTCGGCGGGCGGCTCGACATGGACGCGGTGCCGGGCTGGGGCACGACGATCACGGCGGTGATCCCGCTGGCCGCGCCGGCCGCGCCGGTCGAGGCGGCGCACCCGCTGACCGGCCTCGGCGAGCGGGAGGTGGAGGTCCTGCGGCACCTGGCCCTCGGTCACCGCAACCGGCGGATCGCGGAGGCGCTGCACATCAGCGAGTCGACGGTGAAGTTCCACGTCGCCAACATCCTGAACAAACTGGGCGTCGGCTCCCGCGGGGAGGCGGCGGCCCTGTTCCACGCGGCGGCGTAGCGCCCGCGCCGGGGGAGGGCGTGCGGCGCTGTGAGCCGTGCGGCGGGCGCGGGGCCGGTGCGGCGGGGGCCCGTGCGGCGCGGTGAGCTGTGCGGCGCGTGGCCGGTGCGGCGGGGGGCCGTGCGACGCGGGGCCCGTGCGGCGCGTGGTCCCGCGGCCTGCACGCGGGCGCGTGCCCCCGCTCCCCCGGTTGTGGGCAACTGTTCCGCATGGGCGGAACGGGTGGGCACAACCCGACCACGGCGCTCAGCCACCCTCCAGGCCCGGCCCACCAGGTGGGCGCCCCTGGGCAAGGACCCCGGCCTCGTGGGCGCCGTAGGTGCGGGGAGCCTGGGCCCGGAAAGGCGGCGCGGCGGTTTCCCGGGGGTGTCAGTGGGGGGTGTCAGACTCGCACCCATGACCGAGCGGTGGGCCCTCGCAGCCGAACCCGAGGGAGACGGCGCACTGCTCGCCCCCCTCGGCCCCGACGGCCTGCCCTCCGGGGACGTGCGGCGCGAGCCGGACCTGGTCGCGGCCGTCCGGGCCAGGCCCGAGGTCGTTCGTTGGGTGTGGCGGTCGACGGCCGAGGTGTACCCCCGCCTGCTGGCCGCCGGCGTCCGGGTCGAGCGCTGCTACGACGTGGAGGACGCCGAGCAGCTGCTCCTGGGCCACGAGGGGCGGCTCGGCGAGCCCCGTTCCGCCGCCGCGGCCTGGGCGCGCCTGCGGAACGCGCCGGTGCCTCCCGACCCCCCGCAGCGCGGAGCCGAGCCCGGTTCGCAGGACTCGCTGTTCGAGCCGCGCCCCGTCGTCTCCGTCCCCTTCGACGGGTTCCTCGCGGTCTACGCGGAGCAGCTGCGCCGCCATGACCGGGCGGAGCACCCGGGCAGGATGCGGCTGCTCACGGCCGCCGAGTCGGCGGGGATGCTGGTGGCCGCCGAGATGCACCGGGCGGGCCTGCCGTGGCGTGCGGACGTGCACCGGGACCTGCTGCACGAACTGCTCGGCGAGCGGTACGCGGGCGGGGGCGAGCCCCGCCGTCTCGCGGAGCTCGCGGACGAGGTGTCGGCGGCCGTCGGCCGCCCGGGGCCGCCCGGCCAGCCCCCCCCGGTGGGGGAAGGCAGAGCGCGGGGCCGGGGGGGGGGGGGGTGGGACCCCCCCCGGGGGCGTGAGGGGCGGCGCCACCCCGCCGTGTTA
>NZ_JBHTSA010000008.1:72970-91403 GCF_042795405.1 Streptomyces sp. NPDC056480
GCCGGCACTACCGGCTGGGCGCGGGGTCCGGGGGGGGGGCCGACCCCCGCCGTCTCGCGGTGCTCGCGGCGGGGGTGGGGGCGGCCTGCGGCCGCCGGGTCCGGCCGGACCTGCCCGCCGATGTGGTGAAGGCCTTCGCGCAGGCCGGGATGCGGCTGAGGTCGACCCGCCGCTGGGAGCTGGAGGAGCTCGACCACCCGGCGGTGAAGCCGCTGATCGCGTACAAGAAGCTGTACCGGATCTGGACGGCGCACGGCTGGTCGTGGCTCCAGGACTGGGTGCGGGACGGCCGGTTCCGGCCGGAGTACCTGCCCGGGGGCACGGTCAGCGGGCGCTGGACGACCAACGGCGGCGGGGCCCTGCAGATCCCGAAGGTGATCCGGCGCGCGGTGGTCGCGGACGAGGGCTGGCGTCTCGTCGTGGCCGACGCCGACCAGATGGAGCCGCGCGTGCTCGCCGCGATCTCCCGGGACCCGGGCCTGATGGAGGTCGCGGGGCATCCCGACGACCTGTACACCCGGCTCTCGGACCGGGCGTTCTCCGGCGACCGCGACCACGCCAAGATCGCGCTCCTGGGCGCGATCTACGGGCAGACCAGCGGCGACGGCCTGAAGAACCTGGCGGCGCTGCGGCGCCGTTTCCCGCGCGCGGTGGCCTATGTCGACGAGGCGGCGAAGGCGGGCGAGGAGGGCCGGCTCGTACGGACCTGGCTGGGCCGGACCAGCCCGCGTGCGGTCGGGTCGGGCGAGGACGAGGAGGCGGGCCTGCCGCAGGAGGGCGGCGAACCAGCGGCGGAGGAGGCTGAGTTCACCCCCGGCTACGCCTCGGGGAACGCCCGGGCGCGGGGCCGGTTCACCCGTAACTTCGTGGTGCAGGGCAGTGCGGCCGACTGGGCGCTACTGATGCTGGCGGCCCTGCGGCGCGCGCTCTCCGGGATGCGGGCGGAGCTGGTGTTCTTCCAGCACGACGAGGTGATCGTGCACTGCCCGGCGGAGGAGGCGGAGGCCGTCACGGCGGCGATCCGGGCGGCGGGGGACGAGGCGGGCCGGATCGCGTTCGGGGACACGCCGGTGCGCTTCCCGTTCACGGTGGCCACGGTGGAGCGGTACGCGGACGCGAAGTAGCCACGGGGGAGCAGCGGTACGCGGACGGGAGAAGCAACCACGGGGAAGGCGTACGCGGACGAAAGAAGCAGTCACGGTGGAGGCGTACGCGGACGGGAGGCGCAACCACGGTGGAGGCGTACGCGGACGGGAGAAGCAGCCGCAACGGAACGGCGGATGGGCCCCGCGCCTGTGCGCGCGGGGCCCTCACCTGCCCGGCCGTCTACTTCAGCGGCAGCTTCTGCCACCTCTGGCTCAGCGCGATCGACCTCAGCTGCCGCATCGTCAGCGCGGGCTCGGCGCGGGTGGCCGCCTCGTGCTGGGTGCCGGCGTTGAACGCGGAGACGACGACCCGGAAGCCCTCCGGGGTGATGGTGTCGGCCGTCCACCAGACGACGCCCTCGCCGCCCTTCTCGCCCGGCTGCCGGGTGAGCTTGACCCTGCGGCCGTCGGGGAGCGTGGTGACGTCCCCGCTGCCGAAGAGGTCGCCGGCCACGTCCGACATGTTCGGCTGGACGTTGATCTGGACGAGGCTCTTGCCCTTGCCGTCGTCGACGACCACATAGGCGTACTCGCCTTCGCCGCCCTTGTCGGCGACCTTCAGGCCCTTGGGAAGGAGGGAGCGCAGGGTCGACTGGACGGCGGCGCCGTTCGGCTCCACGTGCCGCGACGGCTCGCCCTTGCCGCCCTCGCCTCCCTGACCGGCCCCACTGCCCTGGCCGGCCCCACTGCCCTGACCGGCCCCACTGCCCTGACCGGCCCCACTGCCTTGGCCGCCCTCGCCGCCGCCGGACATGTCCACGCTCTCGGGCAGCTGGGCGAGCAGCGGACCCCAGTCGGGGGCCGTGACGAGCGCCTTGAGCTGGGCGGGGGTGAAGGGCGGGTTCTCACGGCTGACGGGAGCGCCCTTCTCCGCGGCGGCGTTGTACTCGCTCACGTCGATCAGGAAGCCGTCCCGGGTGAGCAGGACCGCACGCCAGGCCTTGGTCTCCTCACGCTTGTCGGGATACTCGTACCCCTGGAGGATCATGAGCCGGGAGCCGCCCGTCAGCTTCTCCTCGGTGCAGTCGTCGTAGGGGACGGCGACCTTGTCCGGGCAGGCGATCTGGTCCTCGCCCGCCTCGCCGGTGCCCGTACGGAAGAGGCCGACGGTGACGGCGGCCTTGCCGTCGCCGTCGTCGAAGACGCCGCCGGCCGACTGGCCGAAGCCGTCGAGGCCGTCGATCTCCCAGGTCCCCGCCGGAGTGTTGGCCTTGAGGGCGGCGGCGATGTCCTTGACGGGGATCTTCGCCTCGCCCGGCAGCTGCTTCCCGGGGACGGGGTCGGCGGTGGCGGTGGCGGAGGGCTTGGGCGGCGCCGCCACCGAGGTCTTCGGCGCGTCCGCGGAGCGCGACAGCAGCGAGCCGCCGTACGCGCCGCCGATGCCGACGGCGGCGAGCGTGAGGACGCCGCCGGTCACCGCGAGCCGACGGCGGAGCAGGCGCCGCCTGCCGCGCCGCAGCCCGCCCTCGACCAGCTCGCGCCGGTCGCCTGCGGCGAAGCCGTCGCCGGTGCGTCGCAGGATCGCACCGAGCTGGTCCTCGAACCCTTCGTGCTGGGGGCCTTCGTTCTGAGGCATGTCGAATTCACCGTCTCCGGTCGGGGGGATGAGGAAGCGTCAGGTGGAGGAGGGAGCGTGGAGGAGGAAGCCCCGCAGGGGCGGGGTGAAGGTGGTGCGGCCGACGGGGGGGGCGGCGGCGGTCAGTGCGCGGCGAACTCGGCGATGCTGCCGCCGAGTCGTTCGCGCAGCTTCGCGAGAGCGCGTACGGAGCGGGTGCGTACCGCGGCGGAACTGACGTGCAGGGCGTCGGCGGTCTCCTCGATGCTGCGGTCCTCCCAGTACCGCAGCACCACGACCGCCCGGTCCTTGGCGGCGAGCCCGGCCAGCGCGTCGAGCAGCGCGATCCGCAGCGCCGGGTCCTCGCCGTAGTCGGGGGCGCGGTCGGGGAGCTCGCCGAGCGGGCGCTCGGTGGCCGACCGGCGCCGCTGGTGGCTGAGGAACGTGCGGACGAGCACGGTCTGCGCGTACGCGGCAGGGTTCCCGATCCGGGCCATGCGGCCCCACAGGGCGTACATCCTGCCGAGCGTCTCCTGGGTGAGGTCCTCGGCGAGATGGGTGTCCCCACTGGTCAGCAGGCATGCCGAGCGGAACAGCGGGCCCGTGCGTGCGGCGGCGAACTCCAGGAACTCGTCCGCGCGGGACTTTCTCATGCCCCTCCTTTCCCTCGCGGTCACGTGGTGTGGTCGCCGTACACCTCATTGACGCGACGGGGAGGGGCGAATGTTTCAGCGCCTTCGACGGAATCTGCAGGCGTCTTCGCCAAGTGCGTCCAAAAGGGCGGAAAAGGGGTAATCCTGGAGTATGAACACTCTCAGCGCAGCCCAGACCCTGGCCGCGGGAGTCTGGCAGTCAGGCCTCGGACAGGTGCTCGGCGGGCTTGTCATCGTCGCCGTACTGATCGGGGCGGTCTGGCTGGGCTTCCGGGTCCGCGACCGCGAATCCAATCCGCCCAAGCCCGACGAGCAGCCCCATCGGCCGGACGACGGCAGCCTGCCGGGCGAGGCGTCCGGGTACCGCAGGCCGACCGAGATGCCGCAGACGGACGGCGAGCACCGGCTCATGCCCTACCAGCTCAAGGACGGCTCGGAGGCGTCACCCGACCCGCCGACCGAGGAGAAGCGCAAGTGGGGCGGGATCTCCAGCGGAGGCTTCGGCAGCGGAGGCACGGGTCACGGCGACTGAACCCTTCCTGCCCGACGGAGGCCACGCCCCGTGGATGAGAACGCTGTCCCCGCAACGCTCCCGGGAGCCCTCGCCACCGCTCCCTTCGAGGAGCACCGACCGCACCTGCGAGCCGTCGCGTACCGCCTCCTCGGCACCTCCGAGGAGGCGGACGAGGCGGTGGAGGAGGTCAGGAGGACCTGGCCGGCCCGGCACCCCCCGATCGCCCCGGGCCCGGTCCCCGCACCGTACGACCCTGTCGAGGCCGTCGCACGCGTCTGCCTGGACCGGCTCAGGTCCCGCGAGACCCACCGCGAACACCCCTGGGATCCGTGGGACCCCTGGGCCTCGGGCATGCCGGACCACGGGCACGACCACGGGGAACCGGACCGCCGGCACGACCACGGGGAACCGGACCACCGGCACGACCCCGGGGAACCGGACCACCGGCACGACCCCGAGGAACCGCCCCCGCCGACGGCCCTCGACGGACTGACACCACCGGAACGGCTCGCGTTCGTCCTGCACGACGAGTTCTCCGTCCCGTACGAGCGGATCGCCCCGATCCTGGAACGCACCCCGGCCGCCACCCGCCAGCTCGCCGGCCGGGCCCGCTACCGGCTGCGGGAGGCCGAGGAGATGCCGGAGCCGGACCTGCCGCGCCAGCGGGACGTCGTCGCGGCCTTCCTGGCGGCCGCGCGAAGCGGTGACGCCGCCGGCGTGCACGACCTCCTCGACCCCGACGTGGTGCTGCGGGCCGACGCCACGGCCGAACGGACCGGGGCGACGGCCGTGCACGGCCCCGGAGCCGTCGCCGAGGCGATCGCCCGCCAGGTGAGCACGGCCAGAAAGGCCCTGGTGGACGGGGCGGCGGGGCTGGCCTGGCCGGCGGAGGGCGACCCGCGGCTCGTGTTCGCCTTCACCGTCCTGGAGGACCGGATCACCGCGATCGACGCCCTGTCGGACGCGGACCACATCGGCCGCCTGAGGCTCCAGCTCTGAGCCCCCTCCGCGCGCGCCCCCGGCTCACTCCCCGAGGACACGCCCCGCACGGGAGGCCACATGGTCCGGCGGTACGACCCCGGCGGGCAGCACGGGATCGGTGACCGGCTCGCCGAAGGTGGTCACCACGGGCAGCACCCCGGCCCACAGTCCGAGCGCCGCGTCCTCGGAATCCCCGTCGTCCGGCGGCCCGCCGCGGGTCTTCACGGAGGCCTCGGTCAGGTCGAGCGCGAGCACGGCGGTCGCGGCCAGCTCCTTGCGGCTGGGCTGCCGCACGTACTCCCACTGCCCCGGGGAGCTCTGCTCGGTGAGCGCCCGCAGACCACGCAGCTTCTCGTCCGGGTCGGTCACGACGCGCGGGACGCCGTAGATCATCGCGCAGCGGTAGTTCACCCCGTGCTCGAAGACGGAGCGGGCCAGCACCAGCCCGTCGACGTGGGTGACGGTGACGCAGACGGTGGTGTCGGGCGCCTGGACGAGGCTGCGGCTGGCGACGGACCCGTGCAGGTACAGCCGGTCGCCCTCGACTCCGTACACGGTGGGCACCACCATCGTCGTCCCGTCGACGGGGACGCCGAGATGACAGAGGAACCCGGCCCGGAGGACGGCGTCGAGATCGGCCCGCCGATGACTGCCCTTCTCCCGCATCCGCCGCAACCGGGTCCGCTCGGTGACGGCCGCCTCCTCGTCCCCGCCGACCCTGTCCGTGCCGCCGCTCACGCTTCCCCCAGGTACCTCGCCCGACGCGAAAGATCTTCCGGAGTTGTACGGCCTCCGGCCCCCGCCCCGCCACCACCGCCCATCTACCGGACCGGAAGCCCCCGGCGGAAGCGGTCTTTCCGCGGACGGCGATCCCCGCATCCGGGCATGAAAAAGCCCCAGGTCACGGCGAGTGAGTCCTGGGGCTGATCCGAGCCGCCTTCGGGATTCGAACCCGAGACCTACGCATTACGAGTGCGTTGCTCTGGCCAACTGAGCTAAGGCGGCACGCCGTCCGAACCCATGGTGGGTGCAGCAGCGACGCCAAGTCTACACAGTTTCCCGGGGTGCTCCGACCACCCCCGGAGAGGGCCTATGAGCAGCGCTTTCCTTCGGCCGGAGGGGTGCCGTCGAGGAGGTAGGTGTTGATCGCCGTGTCGATGCAGTCACTGCCCCGGCCGTACGCGGTGTGGCCGTCGCCCTCGTACGTGAGGAGCGTGCCGGAGGAGAGCTGACCGGCGAGGGACTGGGCCCACTTGTACGGGGTGGCCGGGTCGCGGGTGGTGCCGACGACCAGGATCGGGGCGGCGCCCTCGGCGGTGATCCGGTGGGGGCCGCCGGTGGGCGGGGTCGGCCAGGAGGTGCAGTTGAGGGCCGCCCAGGCGAGGCCCCTGCCGAAGACCGGGGAGGCCTTCTCGAAGGACGGCACGGCCTTCGAGACATCGGCCGGGCCCCGGTAGGCGGCCGGCAGGTCGAGGCAGTTCACGGCCGCGTTGGCGAACATCAGGTTGGCGTAGGTGCCGTTCGGCTCCCGCTCGTAGTAGCTGTCGGCCAGCGCCAGGAGGCCCGAGCCCTCGCCGCCGATCGCCTGCGTGAGGGCCTCCCGCAGCTGGGGCCAGGCGCCCTCGTCGTACATCGCCGCGATCACGCCGGTGGTGGCGAGGGACTCGCCGAGCGGCCTGCTCTCCCCGGTGGGCACCGGATCGGCGTCCACGTCGCGGAAGAACTTCTTCATGGCCTCACCGGCCGCCTCGACCGACGCCGTGCCCAGCGGGCAGTCCGGCTGGGTCACGCAGTCCGCGGCGAAGGCCCGGAACGAGGTCTCGAAGCCGGCGGTCTGGTCGCGGTTGAGGTCGATCGCCGGCAGCGACGGGTCCATCGCGCCGTCGAGGACGAGACGGCCGACCCGGTCCGGGAACAGCTCGGCGTACGTGGCGCCGAGGAACGTGCCGTACGAGGCCCCCACATAGCTGAGCTTCTCGTCGCCGAGCACCGCCCGCAGGATGTCCATGTCACGGGCCGTCTCGACGGTGGAGACATGCGGCAGGATCGCCCGCGACTTCTTCGCGCAGCCCGCCGAGAAGCGCTTGAAGGCGGCACTCAGCGCGTTGACCTCCGCGGTGTCGTCGGGGGTCTGGTCGACCTGCGTGAACGTGTCCATCTGGGGACCCGTCAGACACTCGACCGGCTCACTGCGCGCCACTCCGCGCGGGTCGACGGCCACCATGTCGTAGCGGGCGCGGACGGGGGCGGGGTAGCCGACGCCCGCGTACCCCTGGAGGTAGCCGACGGCGGACCCGCCGGGTCCGCCCGGGTTGACCAGGAGCGAACCGAGCCGCTTGCCGGGGCCGGTCGCCCGCACCCGCGAGACCGCCAGGTCGATCTGCTCCCCGTCCGGCTCCGCGTAGTCCAGCGGGGCCTTCAGGGTCGCGCACTGGAAGCCCGTGACGCCGCAGTCGCGCCAGGTCGGCTTCTGTCCGTAGAACCTCTTCAGGGCCTCCGGCGAGGAGGAGGGCGAAGCGGAGGGCGAGGCCTGCCGGGCGGCCGCCGTGGTGCGGGACGCCGCCGCGTCGCTTCCGCCCGAGCAGCCGGAGAGGATCAGTCCGGCGGCCGCGAGGGCCGTGGCGGACGTACGGAGCAAGCGCCTGGAGTCCATTCCCGGAGCGTATCCGGAGCGGTACGCACCGTGTCCAATCGGACTCAGGACCCCACCCTGTCGACGACGTCCGGTCCCGCGCCGCCGTGCCGGACTCCGCGAACCCGGCCCGATCGGCACGACACCCCGAGTGCTGCGGCGCCGGCTTCCGAGTCCCGCATTGCCGGCGTCCCAGTCCCGCAGCGCCGGCTTCCGAGTCCCGCAGCGCCGGCTTCCTAGTCCCGCAGCGCCAGCGTCATCGCCTCCATCGCGAGCAGCGGGGCCACCTGGCGGTCGAGGGCCTCGCGGCAGGCCAGGACCGCCTCGATGCGGCGGAGGGTGCGCTCCGGCGTGGTGTCCTGGGCGATCCGCTCGATCGCGTCCCGCACGTCCGTGTTGGCGAGGGCCGTGCGCGAGCGCAGCTGGAGCGCGAGGACATCGCGGTAGAAGCCGGTCAGTTCGGTGAGCGCGAGGTCCAGGCTGTCGATCTGCGTCCGCTTCTTGCGCCGCTTCTGGTCCGCTTCCAGGTCCTTCATCACGCCGGCCGTGCCGCGCGGCAGCCGCCCGCCGGGGCCCACGCCGAGAGCAGCCTTCAGCTCCTCGGTCTCCCTGGCGTCGGTCTCCTCCGCCACCTGGTTCGCGTCCTCCGTCGCCGTGTCGATCAGCTCCTGGGCGGCCTTCAGGCAACCGCCGACGTCATGGACCCGCAGGGGCACCTTGAGGACGGCGGCCCGGCGCGCACGGGCCCGCTCGTCGGTGGCGAGCCGCCGGGCCCGGTCGATGTGCCCCTGGGTGGCCCGGGCGGCGGCGTGGGCCGTCTCCGGTTCGATGCCGTCACGCCGTACGAGCACGTCGGCGACCGCGTCCACCGGGGGCGTCCGGAGGTTCAGGTGGCGGCACCGGGAGCGGATCGTGGGCAGCACGTCCTCGATCGAGGGGGCGCAGAGCAGCCAGACGGTCCGCGGAGCGGGCTCCTCCACGGCCTTCAGGACCGCGTTGGCCGACTTCTCGTTCAACCGCTCGGCGTCCGCCACCAGGATCACCTGCCAGCGGCCGTTCGCGGGCGCGGTGTACGACTTGCGGACGGTGTCCCGCATGTCCTCGACCCTGACCACGGCACCGACGGCGGTGACCGTGGTGATGTCGGCGTGGGTGCCGACCAGTGCCGTGTGGCAGCCGGTGCAGAACCCGCAGCCCGGTGCCCCGCCGAGCGCCCGGTCGGGACTCACGCACTGCAACGCGGCGGCGAACGCCCGCGCGGCGGTCTCCACCCCGGACCCCGGCGGGCCGGTGAAGAGCCAGGCGTGGGTCATCGTCGAGCCCTCGGGGTCGGGCTCTCCGGCGGCATGGGCGGTCACGAGCGCGTCGGCGTCCCGCGCGGCCGCAGCGAGCTGCTCCTCGACCTTCGCCTGTCCGACCAGGTCGTCCCATACGGCCATGTCTGCCCCTCCTCAGGTACGCCCTCCATTGTGGGGCAGTCCTCTGACAGCACCCGCCGCGCGAAGGGTCGGGCCTCCGTGCCGCGACGGGTCGGGCCTCCTTGTCGCGGCGGTTCGGGCCTCCATGCCGCGACGGGTCAGGCCTCCTTGTCGCGGCGGGTCAGGCCTCCTTGTCGCGGCGGGTCAGCCACAGTCCGGCGGCGGAGCCGAGCAGGACCGTGCCCGTGGCGACGCTCGCCGTCACGTGGGCGGCGCCGGTCAGGTCGGCGACGGTGTTGACGTAGGCGTTGCCGAGGACGCTCGCCGTGAGCAGCAGCCAGAACAGGACACGCATCGGATCTCCGTGGATGGGTCGGGGTGGGTGAAGGAGAAGCGAGGGGGCTCGAAAGGGTGCGGCCCCCACACATTCGATCTTCGGCGTCCCGGCGCTCCGGCACAGCGGTGCCCGCCCCCCGACCGCTGGTGGTGCCTGCTCCACCGCGCTCCTCGGGTCCGCCCGCATAACCTGGCGGGTATGCGCGACGCGATCAAGGAATCCGGCCGGGCGTCGCTCCATCTCCTGAGCGGGGCCGCGATCGCGATCCTCTGCTACCTGATGATCGGCGTCGCCCTCTTCACGGCCTTCCTCACCGTCACCGTCATCGGCGCGGGCGTGCTCCCCGAGAGCGTGCTGCTGCTGCGCCGGCTGGCCGGCCGGGAGCGGCGCCGGACCGCCGCCCGGACCGGAACGCCCGTTCCCGAGGCGTATCTGCCGCTCGAAGGCCCCCTCCCCGCGCGCGTCCGGACCGCCGTCACCGATCCGGGCACGGGGCGGGACCTGATCTGGGCGGCCGCCCAGCTGCTGTACGGCATGGGGGTCTGGTTCGCCTCGCTGGTGCTGTGGCCGCCCGCGCTGCTGGTCGACGGCGTGGTGACCGGGCTCGCGGGCCGGCCGCCGGTGGTCCTGCCGCTGATCGGACGGCTCGCCGACCTGGGGGCCGAGTGGTCGCGCGCGCTGCTCACGCCGACCCCCGCGGCCGCGCGGGCCGCCGTGCTCGCCGCCCGGGTCGAGGAGCTCACGGCCACCCGGGCGGGCGCGATCGCCGCGCACGGCGCCGAGCTGCGCCGGATCGAGCGCGATCTGCACGACGGCACGCAGGCGCGTCTCGTGGCGCTCTCCATGCGGATCGGCCTGGCCAAACGGGCGTACGACTCCGATCCCGTGGCCGCGCGCAAGCTCCTCGACGACGCGCAGACGCAGGCCGAGGAGGCGCTGGCCGAGCTGCGGCACGTGGTGCGCGGCATCCACCCGCCGATCCTCACCGACCGGGGTCTGACCGGGGCGGTGCGGGCCCTCGCCGCGAGCAGCGGTCTGGAGGTGGAGGTGTCCGTGACGGGTCTGGCCGACCACGCTCCCGGCGGCCGACCGGAGCCCGGCGTCGCCGCCCACACCCCCGGCCGCCGACCGGAGCACGGCGGCACCGCCCGCGTGGCCGCCCCGCGCGCTCCCGCCGCCGTCGAGGCCGCCGCGTACTTCGTGGTCGCCGAGGCCCTCACCAACGCCGCCAAGCACAGCGGCGCCACCCGCGCCTCCGTCGCCCTCATCCGCGAACCGACCGCGCTTCGCGCGCGCGTGGCGGACGAGGGCCGGGGCGGGGCCGAGGCCGGCGAGAGCGGCGGCTCCGGGCTCGTCGGCATGCGCCGCCGGGTCGCCGCGCTCGACGGCACCGTACGACTGACCAGCCCCGTAGGGGGCCCGACCGTGATCGAAGTGGAGCTTCCGTGCGTGTGGTGATCGCCGAGGACAACGTCCTCCTGCGGGAGGGGCTCGTGCTGCTGCTGACCTCGTCCGGCCATGAGGTCGCCGGGGTCGCGGGTACCGGCCCCGAGGTCCTGCCGCTGCTCCTGGAGCACCGCCCGGACGTGGCCGTCCTGGACGTACGGATGCCGCCCGGCTTCCGCGACGAGGGGCTGCGGGCGGCGCTCGCGGCCCGCGAGCAGCTGCCGGACCTTCCGGTGCTGGTGCTCTCCCAGTACGTGGAGGAGACCTACGCCGCCGAACTCCTGGGCGGCGGCGCGCGGGGCGTCGGCTACCTCCTGAAGGACCGGGTGGGCCGGGTGGACGAGTTCCTCGACGCCCTGGAACGGGTCGCCGCCGGCGGTACGGCCCTGGACCCGGAGGTCGTCACCGAGCTGCTCTCCCGCCGTCGCGACGACCCTCTGGACTCCCTCACGCCCCGCGAGCGCGAGGTCCTCGAACTGATGGCGCAGGGGCACGACAACGGCACGATCGCCCGCTCGATGGTGGTCACCGAGCGGGCCGTGCACAAGCACATCGGCAATGTCTTCCTGAAGCTCGGCCTGCCGCCGAGCGACAGCGGCGGCCACCGCCGGGTCCTCGCCGTCCTCGCCTACCTCGACGCCTGAGGCACACCTCGACACCTGAGTCGTGCCTCGACGCCTGAGTCACACCTCGACACCTGCGTCACGCCTCGACGCCCGAGTCCCGCGAGTCAGGCCCGCTGCCGCCGCGAGGGCAGGAACACACCCGCCACCACCGTGACCACCACCGCGCCGGCGATCAACGCCGCCTGCTCGGGCGGCAGGTACGGCAGCCCACCCGTGAGCGACCAGGCGAAGGCGGTCAGCGGCAGCGCGGCCACCACGACACCGACGAGCAGGCCGGTGGCGGTCAGGAACCCCGCCTCCAGGCCGAGCATCCGGCGCAGCTGACCGGCCGACGCGCCCACCTGGCCGAGGAGGTGGAGTTCGCCGCGCCGTCCCGCTCCGATGAGGGTGAGGGTGCTGAGGACGGAGAGGAGGGTGAGGCCGCCGATCGCGGAGACGATCACGGCCGAGACGATGCCGTGGAGCGCGGCGCCCGGCGGGCTCACCTGCTCGGGCGGCACGGGGGAGCCCGCGGCCGCCTTCGCCGTGGACGCCAGGACGCGCGCGGGGTACGGATCGCTCATGTGCGGGGCCAGTTCGGCCTTCGGGAGCAGGAACTCGCCGAGCGCGAGGGAGCGTTCGTACACCGCCACCACCCGAAGCCGCTTCGGTGTGCCGTCCCCGAGCCGCAGGTCCACCGTCGAACCGGGCCGTGCGTCCAGCGAGTCGGCCATGTCCGCGCCGACCGCGACCGTGCCCGTACGGGCGAGTCCGGCCAGGTCACCCGCGACGACCCCGGGGTCGAGCGTGCCCGCCAGGCCCGCCGCGTCCACGCCGAGCACCGGAAGCCGGTCGAGGCGCGGCGCACCGGCCTCGGTGCGGGCCAGGACGGCCGTGGAACGCAGTACGTCCGTGGCCGCCTCGACCCCCGGCATCTGCCGCACCCGCTCCGCGGTCGTGCCGGTGAGCGCGAGGTCCGCGGTGGTCGCGGCGCGTGCCTGCTCGTCGGCGGCCCGTCCCATCGTGGTGCCCGCCGAGAGCTGCACGAGCGCGAAGGCGGTGACGAGGACGACCGGTACGAGTGCCGCGCCGAGGCGCCGCGAGTGGGCGCTCGCACCGGCGGCGGTGAGCCGTCCGGGCGCGCCGCCGAGCCGGCGGAACGGCAGGTCGAGGAGCTTCATCGCGGCCCCGGCAATCCAGGGGCCGAGCACCGCGCACCCGGCGACCAGCGTCACCGTGGCCGCCCCGGCGGCGGCGCCGGCGGCCTCGCCGCCCTGGGCCGTGGCGGTGACCGCCGACGCCACGCCCAGCAGGATCAGCGCGATCCCGACGACCCGCCGCACGCCGCCCTTCCCCGGCCGCCCGGGCCGCCGGGCGGCGAAGAGGACGACGAGCCTGGCGATCCCCACGACCACGGCGGCGACCACGAGGGAGGCGGCGAACAGCCAGGGCGGGGAGGGGAGTTCGAGACCCTCCGGGACGACCCCGGCACGGGTCCGCAGTGCCGCCCACAGCCCGAGGAACACGGGGACGGCCACGACCGCGCCGCACAGCGCCGCGAGCCCCGCCACCCGGGTCACCTCCCGGCCGGCCGCCGCCCGCACCTGACGGGCCGTCGCGCCGACGGAGAGCAGCAGTTCCCGCTCACCGGAGCGCTGCTGGAGCGCCTGCGCGACGAGCGAGGCGAGCACGAGTACGGCGACGAGCACGACGGTCCCGGAGATCGCCGCGAGGAGCTGGAGGAGCTCCATGCGCGCGGGCGCCGCGGCGAGGTGCTCGGGACCGCCCCGGCCGTCGCCGGTGAGCGCCCGGAGCGGCTGCCCCGAGGCGGTGTCCTCGAGTCCGGCGTCGTCCAGGGCCGCCCGCACGCGCGCGTGGAGGGTGTCGACGGGTACGCCGGGTTCGGCGAGCACGCCGACGGCGTCGACGGAGCCCGGGTGTCCGGCGAGCCTCCGCGCCTCGGCCGCCGTGACGTACAGCGCGGCGGGCCCGTCGGCGAGGCCGACGACCTTCCGCCCGGCGACGGTGTCCCCGACCCGCGCCCCGGCACCCGAGCCCATGACGGCCTCTCCGGCGCCGCGCGGCTCCCGCCCGTCGACCAGCCGGTACGGGGCCAGCCGAGCGGCCTCCCAGGACCGCCCGTCGTAGGCCTTCGGGTCCGCGTGGGCGCCGGTGCCCGGCTCCCGTACGACGAAGGTGTGGTCCGGCACCGCGGCCCGGACCCCGGGGACCGCGCGCAGCACGTCGGCGGTCGCGCTCGGGATCCGTACCCGCTCGGTCAGTCCTGCCGACTGTGTCTGCGTCTCGCTCCCCCACGGCTTCGTGGTCCAGCGGACCTCCTGGTCACCGGCGACGACGACGGACGCGGCGGCGTACCGCTCCACGCGCGCGTGGCCGAGCCCCGCCGAGCCGGCGGCGAGGGCCAGGGCCCCGAGGAGCACGGAGGTGACGGCGACGGCGGCGAACACGGCCGCCCACGCCTTCCGGTGCGCCCGCAGGGAGCGGGCCGCGAGCAGCCGGACCGCGGGGTTCCCGAGCGGCTTCACCCGGCCACCGCCGTCCGGCCGAACGTGTGACCGGTGCCCGGAAGGTGCGCGCCCAGCATCTCCCGTACCCCCGGCTCGTCCGGACGGTCGAGGCGTCCGGCGAGCCTGCCCCGGTCGAGGAACACGGCCTCGTCCGTCCAGGCGGCGGCCACGGGGTCGTGGGTGACGAGGACGACGGTGGTCCCCCGTTCGTCGACCGCGCGGCGCAGCAGGGCGAGGACGCCGGCCGCCGTGACCGGGTCGAGGGCGGCGGTCGGCTCGTCGGCGAAGACGACATCGGGTTCGTTGACCAGGGCGCGGGCGATGGCCACCCGCTGGCGCTGACCGCCGGACAGGTTCTCCGGCCTGTCCCCGGCCCGGTCCGCGAGGCCGACGGCCGCGAGACCGGCGAGGGCGCGGGCGTCGAGCTCCCGGCCCTCCCGGGCTCCGGCGAGAAGCAGCGGCAGGGTGACGTTCTCCCGCACGTCGAGGGCGGAGACGAGGTTCAGCGACTGGAAGACGAAGCCGATCCGGTCGCGGCGGAGCCGGGTGAGTCCGGCCGCCTTCAGCGTGGCGAGGTCGGTGCCCCCGATCCGTACCGTTCCGGTCGTCGGCCGTTCGAGTCCCGCGGCGCACCGCAGCAGGGTGGACTTGCCGGAACCCGAGGGGCCCATCACGGCCACGAACCGGCCGCGCGGCACGGTCAGACTCACCCCGTCGAGCGCGGGGGCCCCGCGCCCGTACGTCCGGCCCACCCCGTCGAGGGCGAGGGCGGCATCCAGGGAGCGGGCGGTATCCAGGGCGCGGGCGGCACCGCTCTCCGTCACTGCAGTCGTCGTCATACCGACAACGCTAGAAAAGCGCAGGTCAGCGCGGTATGGGGCTGGCTTCCCGATGAGGGGTGGAGCTAGCTCCACCCCTCATCCAGGGTCCAGAGGGTCAGCGGCGGCGCCGCGGGCCCTCGTCCTCGTCGTCGTGCGGGCCGAACAGCTCGTCCGCGAGCGTCGGCAGATCGTCGAGCGGGGTCTCCTCCGCCCAGTCGGAGCGACGGCGGGGCCGGCCGTTCTCGTCGAGCTGGGGCAGCTCGCGGGTCCGGTCGTTCGCCCCCTGCGGCTGCTGCCGGGCAGGCCCGGCGTCCCGGAAGATGCCCTGCGGCACCCGGTCGACCGGGTCGGACGCCGGGGTGTCCCGGACGGTCGGCAGCACGGAGGTCGACTCGGTGTCCCGCACGGTCGGCAGCACGGAGGTCGACTCGGTGTCCCGCACGGGAGGCAGGACGGCGGTCTCGTCGGCCGCGCGCTCCTCGACGATCCGGGGCAGGACGCTCGTCTCCGCCTCCGGCTTCGTGGTCCTCACGATCGGCGTGGCGACGGTGACCTCCTCGGGCGAGACGGTCGGCGCGTCCTGCTCGGCGGCCGGCTTCCCTTCCCGCGCACCGGCCGAGGTCCCGGCCGACGTCCCGGCCGAGGTCCGGGCCTGCGTCCCGGCCCGCGTCGTGCCCGGCTTCGCGATCCGCGGATCCGGCTTCACGATCGGGGTCGCCTGGGTGACCTCGTTGGCCGAGAGCTCGACGGCCGCGGCCTCGGCGGCACGCGCGGCCCGCTCGGCGGCGGCGTTCGCCTCGGCCTCGGCCCTCTCCCGCGCGGCCTTCGCGTCGGCGGCGGCCTTCGCCTCAGCCGCCGCCTTCTTCTCCGCGGCGGCCCGTTCGGCGGTGGCCTTGGCAGCCTCCGCGCGGAGGGCGGCGGCGGCTTCCGCGGCGGCACGCTCGGCCGCGGCGCGCTCCGCCGCGGCCTTGGCGGCAGCCTCGGCCGCGATCTTCTCGGCGGCCGCCTTCGCCGCGGCCTCCTCCGCCGCCTTCGCGGCAGCCGCGGCCTCGGCCATCCGGCGGGCCTCCTCGGCGCGGAGCAGGGCCTCCTCCGCCTTGCGCTGCTTCTCCAGGCGGCGTTCCTCCGCCTCGGCCCGCAGCCGGGCCTCCTCCTCGGCCTCCTTGCGGAGCCGCTCCTCTTCCTCCTTGCGCGCCTTCTCCTCGGCCGCGAGGCGCCTGCGCTCCTCCTCGGCCGCGAGGCGGGCCTCCTCGGCCTTGCGCCGGGCCTCCTCCGCCTGACGCTCGGCCTCCAGGCGGCGCGCCTCTTCCTCCTCGCGCCGCTTGCGCTCCTCCTCCTCGGCACGGAGCTTGGCGAGCTGCTCCTGGCGCTCGCGCTCCAGTCGCTCCTCCTCGGCCTTGCGGGCGGCTTCCTCCTCGGCGCGGCGGCGCGCCTCCTCCTCGGCCTTCCGGCGGGCCTCCTCGACGGCCTTCACCTCGGCCTCGGAGAGCGGCAGCATCCGGTCGAGCCGGTGGCGGACGACGGTGGTGACGGCCTCGGGCTCCTGCCCGGCGTCGACGACGAGGTAGCGGCTGGGGTCGGCGGCCGCGAGGGCGAGGAATCCGGCCCGTACGCGCGCGTGGAACTCCGGCGGCTCGGACTCCAGGCGGTCGGGCGCCTCGGTGAACCGTTCCCTCGCGGTCTCCGGGGAGACGTCGAGGACCACGGTCAGGTGCGGGACGAGCCCGTCGGTCGCCCAGCGCGAGATGCGGGCGATCTCGGTCGGGGAGAGATCGCGGCCCGCGCCCTGGTAGGCGACGGACGAGTCGATGTACCGGTCGGAGAGGACGATCGCGCCCCGCTCAAGGGCCGGCCGGACCAGGGAGTCGACGTGCTCGGCGCGGTCGGCCGCGTACAGCAGGGCCTCGGCGCGGTTCGAGAGCCCGGCCGACGACACGTCGAGGAGGATCGAGCGGAGGCGCTTGCCGATCGGGGTGGCGCCGGGCTCGCGGGTGACGACGACCTCGTGGCCCTTGGCCCGGATCCACTCGGCGAGCGCCTGGACCTGGGTGGACTTGCCGGCGCCGTCGCCGCCCTCCAGGGCGATGAAGAAGCCGGTCGTGGAGGGCGCCTGCACCGGGTCGGAGCCGCGCAGCGCGTCGCGCAGGTCGCGGCGGAGCGGGACCCCCGCCCGGTCGTCGGTCTTCGCGAGGAGGAGCGCGGCGACCGGCAGCAGCAGGGCGCCGATCAGGGCGAGCGTGAAGGCGGCGCCGCCGTGCTCGAAGACGAAGGTCCCCGAGTCGGAGGCGAGCCGGTGCGGTCCGATCGCGGCCGCGAGCAGCGGCGCGGCGAGCGCGCCGATCGCCATGCCGACGCGGGCGGTGGCCTGGAGGTGCTCGGTGGTGCGGGCCCTGCGGGGCTCCTCGGTCTCCTGGTCGACGAGGGTGTGCCCGGTGTTCGCGGCGACCCCGGCGGCGTATCCGGCGAGGACGGAGAGGAGCAGCACGGTCGCCGTGTCCGGCACCAGGCCCATCGCGATCAGCGCGACGCCGGTGACGGCGGTCACGAGCGCGAGCAGCCGGCGCCGGGACAGGACGGGCAGGACCGAGCGGGCGGTGCGGATGCCGACGGCCGTGCCGCCGCTGAGCGCGAGGACGAGCAGCGCGTACGTGACGGGCCCGCCGCCCAGGTCGTAGGCGTGGAGCACGGCGACGGACGCGGCCGCCGCGATGGCTCCGGCGACGGTGGCGCAGGCCAGGACGAGCAGCGAGAGGGCTCCGGTGCGGCCCGTCTCGGCGCCTCCTTCGGTGCCCTTCCCGGTCGGCCGGCGCAGCCCCTCCAGGGGCGAGCGGGGCCGGGGGGTCTCCCCGCCGGGCAGCGCCATGGCGTACAGGACGGTGACGGAGGCGGCGAACAGACCGGCGGCCACGTACGAGCCGAGGGCGGCCTGGTGCAGCGAGAACCAGTCGATTCCGGCGCCGAGCAGGTTGCCGATCAGGGTGGCGACGAGCAGGACGGCGGCCGCTGCGGGCACGGCGAGGAAGGCGGTGCGCTGGGAGAGCCGGCGCAGCGCGCCGAGGTGGTCGGGCAGCGGCCGTACGGCCCCGCCCTCGATCGGCGGGGCGGGCAGCAGCGCGGGCGCGGCGCCCTCGCGGCTGATCGTCCAGAGCCGCTCGGCCGCGCCGGTGACGAAGACGGTGCCGAGCAGGTACCAGAGGGCGTTGCCGGGGGTCCAGTCGATCCACAGCGGTGCGATGACGAGCAGCGCGATCCGGACGCCGTCGGCGCCGATCATGGTCCAGCGACGGTCGAGCGCGCCGCCGGGTCCGGTGAGCGCGGTCAGCGGGCCGAGGAGGACGGCTCCGAAGAGGACCGAGGCGAGCAGCCGGGCGCCGACGACGGCCGCCACGGCGAACGCGGCGCCCCGTTCTCCCCCGCCGAGCGCGCCCTCGGTCACGGCGGCCTGGAGGCCGAGGAGGACGAGCACGAGCAGGGCGAGCGCGTCGCCGGTGCTGCCGACGAAGTGGGCGCTCCACAACCTGCGCAGTGGCTGATGGCGCAAGAGGGCGCGTACGGCACGCTCCCTGGAATCCGCGACGAGTGCGGCGTCGGAATCGCCGAGGCGGTCTGGCTGCTCTGCTCGCGTCATCCGTCCACCCTATCCGGACGGCCTTGCTCCCCGTGGCCTCCGCCCGAACATCCGGACGAGCCTGTGACAGGACGAACAGAAGACGAACACAGGAACGAGAGACGGGGGTGGGGGGCGCGGCCACCACCCCCCGCGGAACCGGTCGGTACCCGGCCGGCGACACCCGCGTC